>JAYEHE010000292.1:0-2523 GCA_034659415.1 Candidatus Zixiibacteriota bacterium
CTCTGTTTCTTTCACTGATTCTGATATTCCTGATATTAGTTCTTTGTTTATTACTTTTAAAATTCGACATCCTAATAACAGTACTGAAGATATTCTGGTTGATAATAAGCCAAACGGCATAGCCGGTTTAACCATTACCGATCATGGTGGTGGTTCTTACACTGCACAATATAATTATTATCCTGGAAGCACGCAACCTATCGGATTTTATGACTTATTAACTATTGTCAATGACGGTACTGACCAAACAACTGATGATTATATAAATAACAGTGATGAATTAGAAATCGTAGAAATTTTCACGAATAATGTCCCTTCAATTACAGCTGGAGATACTAAAACAACAAAAGACCCAGTTAGTAGAATTGAAAATGATACAACTACGATTTATACTTCATTCTATGATTCAGATATTCCTCCGGTTGGAGATTTTTTGGTAACAATGAAAATTCGACAGCCTGATAATAGCACTGAAACAATTTTACTAAATGCTTCTACAAATGGACAAAACGGATTAGTCATAACAGATAATGGCGGCGGTGTATTTACCGCTTGGTATAATTTTGATCCAGTTGATAGCTGGCCGATTGGTGTTTATGATCTTTATTGTGAAGTATCTGATGGAATTGATAATGCAATTGATGACTATACAAATAATTTAGATGAACTTGAAATTAATGATGTGAATCCAAATGATGCACCTACATTTACTGCAGGCATAACATCGGTAGCTCCGGCAACTCAGGATAGATTCGGAGCGGGGACAATTACTATTAGTTCTACTTTTAATGATCCTGATCAACCCGACATTGGAACTTTTACCGTTACTTTCAAATTAAGAGCACCTTATTCAAATCCGATATATACGGTTGCTGATAATTACAGCAATGGACAAAATGGTTTGAATATAACCGATAACGGAGGTGGTTCTTATACTGCATCCATCTCTTATGACCCGCCTGAGAATATGGAACTTGGATTTTATGATTTGTATTGTGAAGTTTCTGACGGGTCATTATCAGGTACTGATGATTACGCTAATAATTTAGATGAATTACAAATCACTGGGTCCGGTGAAAACAGCAGTCCAGTTGTACCAACAGATAACACATATCCATCGCCGATAGCTATTGAACGCATTGGTGCAAATCCTACTACTATTTACTCAAGTTTCGTTGATGCCGATGCTCCTGCAGTTTCAGTATTCAAGGCAACTTTCAAAGTAAGATATCCAGACAATTCAGCAGAAATTATTCTTGCTGACAATGTCGCTAATGGAGCAGGAGTAACAATTATTGATTTGGGTGGTGGTGTTTATACAGCTTCTGTATCATGGGATCCTCCCGATGGGCAGATATTAGGTGTTTATGATTTGTATTTTCATGTTAATGACGGTACTGATACAACTTATGATTATTTCAGTAATAACCTTGATGAGCTTGAATTATATGATGCTATTTCAAATAACACTCCAACAGTAATCTCCGGCAATACTCAGGTTATAGCCAACAGCGTTAATAGAATTGGCTCTGACTTTATAATGCTTAAATCAACGTTTGATGATACAGACATGCCGGGCAAATCATCGTTTTTAGTTACTTTCAAAGTTCGTGATGCTGGTTCTACCGAATATACAGTTGTTGATAATTCCGCTCATGACCAGAATGGTCTTAGAATTCGCCATTTATCCGGTAGCACCTACGAAGCATCGGTTTTGTGGAATCCTTCCGATGTCCAAACTTTGGGTGATTATGATTTGTATTGTTTTGTCGATGACCAAAAAGGTGGAACTGCTACTGATGATTATACTGCCAATAGTAATGAACTGGTTATAACAAGTTCGGCTATTTTAGGTGATGGGAATCTATTACACAGAAGCAACAATTCCGATAATTGCGGCGGACCTAATTCAGCCTGTCATAATTTATCCGACCATAGTGGACAAACCTGCGTAACTTGTCACACTCCTCACGGTTCTTCAAATATTTATATGGTTAGAGAAACTATCACTACACCTAATAGTGGAGATCAATCAGTCCTATTTAAAACTCTTGGCACCGGTGATCCATATAATTCACCTGATCCGGTTGCAGGATCTAACACTCACGGAGCTATGGCAGATGCCAGCAATGCTGTATATACTGAAGTATGTGAAGTGTGTCATACTACTACCAAGTACTATAGAAACGATGGCTCACAGCCTTCCAGTCATAATCATGATGTTGAAGATTGCAAATCTGCATGCCATACTCATGCAGATGGTTTCTTACCGGGTGCTGGGAGTGAACCGAGTGGTGGCGACGGCTGCGGATGTCATTCATCTATCTATAACCCGATGAATTCCAGCACTTCATCTTATCATCATCAGATAAACTCCGATAATGCTGATTATACTACATCATCCAAAACATGTTTGATGTGCCATGTCAATCATGATATTTTCCGCGATGATGTAAACTCTGGGGTAGGTGCAACGAGGGCGGCTAATCTAAGAATAGATATAACATCTTCAGTAGTTCAAGG
>JAYEHE010000293.1:0-2515 GCA_034659415.1 Candidatus Zixiibacteriota bacterium
TAAGAAATTAATTAAATCTATTTTGAACAATGGTCATCATTTTACAGTTTTGGAACCAAATAGTGCATTTTCTTTATATGATCAGGCACAATCAGCGGCTGGATTAAAAAGGCATCGGGGTGTTGTTTTAAATCAGGTTAAAAAATGGGGGAATATTACAGCTTTGATTGCGTGTGGAGGAGATGGTACTTTCAATCTTGTCGCCCGTGCTGGATTTAAGAGTAATCTGCCCGTTGCGGTTTTACCAATGGGTAAATTCAATAATATATGCCAGTCCGTCTATAAAACTGTTGATCCTGATAAAATAATCAAAAAAATCCTTGCCCGAAAACCTCAAATAATAACTATAAATGCTGGTGAAATTGCCGATCAAATGTTTTTTTCTTCGGTCGGACTTGGTTTCATACCAAAATTACAGAAAATACTGGAAGAGAAAAAACAGCCGAGGTTCGGTTTTGGCTGGTCTCAATTTGGCACAAAAGCCGCCACTATAAAACTTTCAAAAAAAACTATCTTGAAAGTTGATTCATTCAGATTTGAAACCAGTTCAAGAATGATAAATGTAAATTTACTTCCGTATTCTTGTGGAATCCCTATTAGTAATGCCTCTTTGCCGGATGATGAAATGTGTGAGATTATCTTTGATGCAAATGCAAGTACTAAGAAATTTGGTAATTATTTGAGCCAAATCATAAAAGGAAAATTTGTTTACGGCTCTGATTTTAGAATGTACCGAGGAAAATCAATATGCATTGAGCCGGTTGAGGGGTATAATCTTTATCTGGATGGAGAGATAATTGAGGTTCCATCGGAAATGATTGAAATTACAGTATTAGAAAAAGCTCTAAAGATATTTGCTTAATATTATGAAATTGGCAATTGTCAGTATATTATTACTTATTTCAGCAACAGTAACAGCACAAAATACAGGTGATTCCAAAAATGAAATTGTTACTGATAGTCTTGCTCAGGATTCAGTTCTTGTTTTGGACACCTCCATTTTTCTCCCTGGCAATATATTTTCTGCTTATACAAAAGCAGATGACCCGAGGAATTTTGAAAAAAGTTTAGTTCAAAATCCAACCAAAGCACTTTTCAAATCAATGATAATTCCCGGATGGGGGCAATATGGCAATAAACGAAAATTTAAAGCTCTTCTATTTTTCGGATTAGATATCTGGTTTATCTCATCGGCAATAAATTATGGAAACCAGACATCAGATTTTAGCAATCAATATGATGCCGCCGATATAAATGATATATCTTTGAGAAATGATCTTTATTCAAAATTTTTGGACAGAAAAGATCAACGTAATAAATTTACTTGGTTCTCGGTAATTGTTACTTTCATTTCAATGTTTGATGCTTTCAGCGATGCTCATTTGTCAGGGTTTCCGAAAAAGGAAATACAGGAATCCTTAAGTTTTAATTATGATTCAAATAGAGAAGATATTTTTATAATTTCAATGAGTTATCAGTTTTAATCATTCAAAATAAAATCTTTAATATCCAATCCGTATTCTGCAGGATCAATTTGCCTGACTATCTTTCGGTTCTTCTCAAGTTCCGATGAAAGGTCCACCCAGATAGGTTCGTCCAAAAGCCCGTCTCTATCACCAACAATCTGAACAAATGGATTGGAGATGTCCTTATCATTATTTGTAAGTACCACAGCTATTTCATCTGATGAAAGCTGTACTAATGTCCCTGCCGGATAAATACCAATAATATCATTGAAGATTTTCAAAAGGAAAGGGTCAAATTTTATTTTCATCTGATAGTGCATTTTTTTCAAAACCTTATCAGGGGTAATTGTTTTTTTTAAATATACCCGCCCAGAAGTTAAAGCATCAAAAGTATCTACGATTGATATAATTTTTGAAAATAGAGTCGTGTTCCGTTTGTTAAGTTTAAGCGTTGGATAACCTGTAAAATCATTGTTAATATGATGTTCAAAAGCACCTCGAGCCGCTCTGGCAGAGTGAACATCAAATTTTATATTTCTTAATATTGTTTTAGCACCCAACAATGGATGACGTTGCATCTGAATCCAATCATTTTCATCATAGGCATCCGGTTTATTAATCAAGTCTGTTGGCAACTTAACTTTTCCAACATCGTGAAAAAGGGCGGTAAAACCAAGTTGTGATAATCTGGCTCTATCTAAACTTAATCGAACACCCAGTGTTAAAGAATAAATGCAGACATTTGTTGAGTGAGCATAAGTGTAATCATCAAAATCTTTAATAGCCGTTAATTCTATCAGCGAAGATTCATCGCGTGTAATATGGTCAATTAAAGCATGAACAACTCTTTTGGTCTTACCAATATTAATATCACGTTCGTGCATAGTATTGACCATAACTTCTTCAACAACATTAACTGCTTGAAAAAATGTTTTCCTTGCGGCAGTTCTGAATTGTTTTCTTACTTCATCAGGAAGACACGATTCATCATCTTCAAGCTCTATCAAACTCATAAGTTGTATATTTGATAGTTTATGTGCTTTGAGGCT
>JAYEHE010000294.1:0-2506 GCA_034659415.1 Candidatus Zixiibacteriota bacterium
GGAGGTAATGATGATATTTACTCGCAAGATGACCGTACTGTATTGTGGGAAGCGTCATGGGATTTAAAAAATGAAAACGGAACTGATGTTTCATCCGGAATATATTTGATTTTGGCAAAAATGTATGACTCTGAGAGTAAAGGCAGTTTGGTGGTTGAGAAAATGACAAAAGTTGCTATTATTCGATGATACCGATTCGGATAATAACTCGGATCGCTATCTTTTCAGCAATAATATATGTTCTTTCTTGGGGGACGTCATATTTCCCGAATTTTAATTTAATCTTTTTTATCGTTTTTTCCGCAGGATTTGTATGGGGATTATTACCTGGTATTTTGGTGGGAGTAGTTGGAATGGGACTATGGACAACATTTAATCCATTTGGAGCCGCTATGCCACCTGTTATGATTGCTCAGGTGATAGGGGCTTCCGGTAGTGGCGTTGTTGGTTTTTTATTTTCCAAACTTAATTGGAAAGAAAATAATTTTTTGCTTAAATTAAAACTTTCATTTATGGCAGTTATCTGTACACTTTTTTATTATCTACTTGTGTCGGTTGTTGATGCATGGCTTTTTCAACCTTTTTTTCCAAGACTTATTTCAGGATTACCATGGGTTGGCATATCGCTTTTAAGTAATATTTTAATTTTCCCATTGCTTTTTAATGTGACTCTTAACTTATATAATAGGGAATGTATAAAATCATAAGAAATATAATTTCTATATTATTGGTTAAGCTTGTCTTTGTAAGTATGGTATTTGCTCAAAATAATATAGATACCGTTAAAACAGATATAGAAAAAGATTCTGTTATAATTTTAAATGACAGTACTGCAGTCGAAAGTGACTCAACAAAAACCAGCCTTATAAAAGACAAATATTCAAAATTCAATAAATTAAAAAAACAGCATCTTCCGTTTTTGTCAATTTATGATTCATTGTTGGTCTATGTATTATCCAATCGAATGAATGTAGCCAGCGATGTAGAGAAGGCTTATTTTCATGATGTTGGGGATTATTTTAGATTTAATCCTTCGTTTTTTGTTACCGATTATCAATTAACACCGATGCGTAAAACGGTACAACCATTTGGGTTGGCTGGTTCAAGAATAAATTACTTTCATAATGATAAACAATATATCCCTTTTGAACATCTTCCGGAATACGGTGGCATGACGGATATGAATGATTTTTCAATCGCTTTAAATGATAATATATATATCCTGCCCGGTCCAACTGGTTTATTGTTTGGTGGGAAGACAGCAGTAGCGTCGATTGTTACAGCTTCCAATACTCCCTTAACTAATAAAGCTGTTACTTCATTTAAGTCTGATAATGGGAATGATGGTTATTCATATACTCGAGGAGCATATAAAAAAATATTCAAAGATGGTCGTAAAATAAATATGTCTGTTGGGTATAGAGATGCTGATGGTATTATTGCAGGGACAGATGATGACTCATATCATTACACTGGAGATATTTTTTACCCGCTTGGATTTGACAAAGGGTTAAGAATCAATGGGCAATTATATGATCGGGAAGGCAGGTTTGGCTTAAGGCTTGATCAGATGGGCAAAGTTATTTCACGAAAAAGGTTTGACCGAAATATTGAAATTTCCTATATCAGGCAAAATGATTCCGGTGACGTTAAATATAAGATTGGATATTATCACTATCGTCAAGGATCTTATACCGATGGAGCTTATGAAACCCGTTTCAATCAAACCGGACATGGTGTTTCCCTTGATAAAGAATGGATTGAAAATGATAAAATTATCAAAGCAAAATTTGATACTGACTATTATATTTATGACCAGCCGGATACTGATATTGATAGGGCTGTAGTTTCATTTCAATTGACCGGACTAAAAAATCATCAGAATCAATCATTCGCTTTGTTGCTCTCAGGGAAATACGGTTTGCATATCGGATTTTTACCGCAGGCATCATTAGTATTAAAAAAAGAAAATGATAATAAACTAATTTCTTTATCAGCTGGATTTTCATCGCGAGAGCCATCTTTGCATGAATTATTCAAAGTATATCAAGTAGATGCTATTTATCCGACTGGCACAGGATTATATGTTGAATGTGGGAATCATGATTTGAGAGCAGAAAAAGTCATTTCAGGAAATTTTCTTTATGAGATAGGAACAAAAAAGAGTAGAATATCATCTTCAATTACTGGCGGTATGATAATTGATGGCATTGATTGGTCTTTTATCGAAGATAATCAGACAGAGCTTGATGTTTACCAACCAGTTAATAATGATAAAACATTTTTTGATGTTTCGTTAAAAGGGTCATTGCCGGTTTTAGATTTATTCAAATTTTCTGCAGGTGGAGCTTATCATTTTATAAATAATAAGGATATAGACAGAAATCTTTATCAACCGGATTATCAGCTTTTTGCATCGGGGCAATTGCATTATTATTGGAAGCAAAAATTGATACATTTTTATGTCTATACTGATTTGACTTATTCAGGTCTGTATGACGGTTGG
>JAYEHE010000295.1:0-10763 GCA_034659415.1 Candidatus Zixiibacteriota bacterium
ATCAAAAAGGCGATTCCATTGTTAGGTTGATTGTATATGAACAGGTTACTTCACGTAGTATGGATACAGAAGATTATATTGAAGCAGATCCAGCTCAGCTATTCCCTGATCCAACTCACCCTAACAGACAGTCATTTTATTTGGGAGAGCAGCCACGTATTAAAGTTCAAATCGTTTCTCCTGACCAGTATTCATATGAATTTAAAGATAAAACGGACATTCCATATATAGTTTTTAAATCTTCTCGTACTTCCAGTAAAACATTTGGTTTTTATATGGAGATAGAAAAACCAGACGGACAGTTGGTTAAGATAGGTGATGTCTCTCAGGAAAACACAGATTCTCTTTATTTGAAAATATTAGTTCTTGCGAGTGGAGAAAACACTCCACAGAAAAGATCATGGAGTCTAATGTGGAGGAACTGCTACCAGATTCCAAGAGGAGTCAGCGTAGATGATATTGATTTGAAAATATTCAAAGGTGATAACGGAGTTGAGAGGACAACTACTGAAAAGCCTGACTTCCAAACTTTGAATAATAAAGAGATGAAGTTCATAGAAATCTATGGGTTAGATCAATATAATACAAGTAATACAAAAGTTCCAGATGGCAAACTTGATGATCGTTCTGAAGTTTTCAGAGCCGACTGGGGGCTTATAATTTTCCCTGATCGTGAACCGTTCAATTCAGATACGACATTTACTTCATCAACCGGTAAGCTTACTCAACAACTACAAGAAAAAGTTCCTGAATTGTATAATACTATTACAACCAGCCAACAGTTTGCCAGTCAAAGTAAATATTATTTACAACTTTCGACTAAATCCCGAAGTTCAATTATAAGCTTGAATCAAGCTAATATTATTGAAAATTCAGAACGGGTTATGGTCAATGGCCGCAAATTGCAGAAGGATAAAGATTATCGAATTCAATATGATTTTGGGCAAATTACTCTTTTGTCTCAGGAGGCACTGGACCCGAATGCTGACATCTCAATAGACTTTGAATATTCTCCATTTTTATCTGTTCAGAAAAAAACTTTGTTGGGTGCCAGAGGTCAATATAGATTAACTGATGATATCTCATTTGGTGCTACAGCATTATATAAATCAGATAAAGCTCAAGATAGAAAACCAAAAGTTGGACAGGAGACTGCAACTATGGTTGTTCTTGATTTTGATGCTACGGCAAAATTTCAACCAAACTTCCTGACCAGTTTAGCAAATTCAATCCCTCTGGTTGAAACCGAAGTGCCATCAAATTTTCAAATTTCAGGGGAACTTGCTCAGTCACATCCAAACCCTAATGTTAATGATGTTGCATATGTTGATGATTTTGAAGCCGCTCTTGACCAACTTTCCTTGGGAATGACGCGTACAAATTGGCATATCACTTCAAAGCCTTATCAAATTACTCTAAAAGAGGAAGAAGCCGCATTATCAGGTGATAGTATTACTTTTAATCGGGGTAATTTAAAATGGCATAGGCCGATTCTCGGAGGAGAAATCGTAGCTCTGGAAGATGTATTTGATAGAGAAACTGGAACAGGCGAAAGTGGTATTATCAACACACTTAGATTTATTTTTGATCCGGACAATATAAATATTTTAGAAGATACTCTTTTTAGCGGGGTAGATACAATTGTGAGCTATGATACCTCGTTGGTCCCATCGTTTGCAGGCGTGACTCGTTATTTTAATTCGCGTGTTGATGCTCAAAGAGTTCAGCTGTTTGAATTTCGGGCACGATTTAGTGATAATGCCAAAGGTAAAATTCATTTTGATTTTGGGAAAATAAATGAAGATATAGACATATACAAAGAACATCTGAATAATGCTTTCACTGAAGATGGTTATGATTATGATGGCAGTGGATCGAATTTTGAAAATGCTACTGTAGAACCTAATGAAGATGTAGGGCTGGATGGCTTGCCGGATTCAATGGAAGTTGATGAATTTGGGAATGGGTATGATCCAGATACAAATCCTGACCCGGGGGGAGATAATTGGTATTATTTGGGTGATGGTAAATGTCCTTTGTCGTCTGATTCATGTGCGATGCTCAATGATGAAAATTCACCTTTATGGGAAGTAGCAGATTTTAGATATCGCTGGCTTAACGGCACGGAAGGAAATATCCGTGACGGGTCTGCTATTGGTTATCCTGATGAAGAAGCACTTTCTGATAATGGAATGAATACCATTAATTCATATTACTCATATGAAGTTGATCTTGAGAGCAGTGAATTTGCGGTAATTGAGTCAGAACGTAACGGATGGATGACATATCGGATACCTATTAGAGAACCGGATTTAACTGATACCTTGATGGATACTAATATTGAGCCGGATTGGGAACAGATAACTCATGTTAGAGTCTGGTTTGAAGCTGACTCAACACAAAATGATCCGCTTGAAGCTGAAATAGCCGCATGGTATTTTGTTCAATCAAATTGGCAGGATACTGTAATCTTTGATGAATTATCTAATTATAATTCCAGAATGGCAGTTGCCACAATTAGTTCAGAGGATGGTACTTTTTCGGCACCTCCCGGTGTTGAAGCATACAGAGATCCTGTAAATAATTACGAAGAACCTCAACGAGGATTACTTTTAAAATTTGATTCACTTCAATATCTTGATACTGCTCTTGTTATTAAAGAACTCCTGCAAATTGACCAGTATTCCGGATATAAAAAAATGAAAATGTATGTGAATGTTCCAAAATTATCAGAATCAGCTGACTCGGTGCAGTTTTTCTTTAGGATTGGAAGTAACTTAGATAATTATTACGAACATAGAGCTGTCTTACAGCAAACTTCTAATTGGGAAGAAATAAATTATGTGGAAATGGATTTTTCGGAGTTGTCTAAGATTAAAGATTCAGTCTTTCGAACGGGAGAAAAGCTTAATAATCTGGATGTAAGTTCAGGTAAATATAGGATTGTAGGAAATCCCAATCTTAATGAAGTCCGTTTTTTTGGTGTTGGAGTAGTAAATATAAAAGAAGAACTATTTGGAGTTGATACCGGCGATGTTTCAGGAGAAATTTGGCTTGACGAATTACGAGTAACGGATGTCAGGCGAGATGTTGGTACTGCTATGAGAATATCAACTCAGGGTTCTGTTGCAGATTTGTTTCAATATAATTTCAGTTATCAAGACAAAGACCCATATTTCAGGGGTATTTCTGCGGCAACTCGTGGTGGTTCTGACCAAAATTTGGGAAGTGGTAAAACTGAAAAATCTATGACTTATGGACTCTCATTAAGTATTGATAAGTTTTTACCTCGGTCATGGGGCTCTAAATTACCTCTGCGATATTCTTATTCAAAGAGAACTCTGATTCCATTGCTTAGGAATGGCACTGATATTCTGCTGCCGGAAGAGATTCGTCAACAAGAGCAATCTATTAGTACTTCTCAATCAATAAGTCTTTCCGGCGTTTCTTTTAACCATAAGGGGAAAAACCCGTTATTTACATTAATATTGAATCGGTTGAGAGGCACATCGTTTTCTTATCGTCTCTCTAAAAAAACCGATGTTTTAACTCCGTATCAACTTAGTGAAAACATCAGTATAAAGTCGGGCTTTGATTTTGGTGTTAAAAAACCGCCAAAAGTACCTATATTCTTTTGGGCAAAATCAATACCAATTCTAAAAAAAGCATCAGAATCCGAACTTGGTCTTTATCCGAGCAAGTTTTCTGTGTCAGGTAATTTTGAAAGAAATCTAACTATTACAGATAATAAAGATTTGAGAAGAACAACCAGTTTCAAAAGGAATTTTAACGGTAATCTCGATTTGACTTATCCATTGTTTCAGAATTTGAATCTATCTTTCCGTTACAGGACAGTTCGTGATTTGAGTAGCTTAGATCCAAATATGCTTGTGCTCTCATTTAGTAATCCAAAACTTGGGATTGAAACCAGGTTTCAACATAATTTTAGCGCTAGCTATGACCCGAAATTATTAACTTTCTTATCAGCCACTTTCAGTTTCTCATCATCATATACCGAAGATTACGACAAGACATATGAGGCTTATCGCTCAGCTTTAAATAGGTCGATGGGAGCCAACGGAACCTTTAATCATATGTCTCTGTTTGGTAGTAAATCATCAAGCAGTGGTAGTCGCAGAAGATTTCAGGGTGGTTCAGGGAGAGGAACCAGAAGTTCCAATGAAGTTAAAGATGATGGCAAACCGTTTTATGATCCTGTTCTATCAGTTTTTAGATTTTTAACCGGTTGGATAAATCCGGTAAAATACAAATATGATGTGTCTTTTAAAAACTCTATTCCTGGAATAACAGTTAGACCTGGCTGGGAATATCGTCTCGGATTTACCCGTGAACCAGGTGACCTTAAATCTGTTAGTCAAAACAGGAATCCGCAATCAAGTGAATCGGAAGCTTATAGTTTATCTTCAGGTTTTACTTTCTTGGGTGGTTTAAGAACTGATATAAGAATAAAAGAATCGACCTCAAAAGATTTAGTCTCAGTTGGTCAACGATTTGAAAATATTTCAAGAAGCTGGCCTGATTTAACAATCAGGATTCAAAAATTCAACACCTTGCCCATATTAAAGCCGGTTGTTAACAAACTTATTGATATTTTTTCTCCTAAAACTGGATTTACAAGAAGTGAGAAAGAACGGCTTAACATTGACGATGGATACAGGGTAGATTTTTCTGAAAAAGTTAGTTTTAATCCGCTTATATCATTAAATCTAAAACTGATTAGATCTTTGTCTGTCTCAGGTTCATACACTATAAGCAAAGATAATAGCTTTAAATATAATCAAACCAACGGTGATTTTAGGTCAGAAACAAAATCTACTCAAAAAAAGATAGCTACCAGTGCAAAGTATAGTTTTAGTTCACCTGGCGGAATTTCGATTCCTCTTTTCGGAAAATTGAAATTTAAATCAACTGCTCATATAACTTTAAATGTAAAATATAGTGCTACTCTTGGTCAAACAAGACAGGCAGGTAAGGATGACTTTATCTCTTCAAGTGACAAGTCTGACCTAAGTGTCGCTCCTGAAATATCTTATCAATTTTCTACGAAAATAAGGGGAGGTATTAAACTTCGTTGGCAGGATACTAATGATCGTCAACGCAGTACAATCACTCATGTCCGAGAAGTTAAAATATGGACTGAACTCCGTTTTTAAAAATTAGTTGACTGTGATTCAAATTATATTTTTTTATACTATGCGAAATAAACAGCACTTATTTTTCACATTAATTTGTGTGATTATGTTAACAAATTGTTCACCTCAAAAAATTGAACCGCCAAAATTTAATGCTGATCGTTCTTTTACATATCTTGAAAAGCAAGTCGATTTTGGACCTCGTGTCCCGGGCAGTGAAGAATCGAAAATTTGTCGTAATTATTTTTATGAATTTTTTGATTCATTAAATATCCAAATTGATTCTCAATATTTTTCTTTTTTTGATCCCTATTCAAAAAAAGAGATACCTCTGGTTAATGTGATTGCTTCATATAAAACAGAAAAGAAAAATCCAAAAAAAATACTTATTGCCGCCCACTATGATTGTCGTCCTCGGGGTGAATATGCGGAAGACCCCAAATTAAAAGATGTCCCCATTGATGGAGCTAATGATGGAGCCTCAGGAGTTGCAGTGCTTATGGAGCTGGCTAATATGTTTCATGAAAAAGACCCTGGTGTTGATGTGGACTTATTTTTGACTGATGGTGAAGACTGGGGGGAACCCGGAGATTTGCCGTATTATTGCCTCGGAGCTAAAGAGTTTGCCAGGCGGGGTATAAAGGGGAAGTATGAATTCGGGATTCTTTTGGATATGATAGGTGATAAATATCAAAATATATATCGAGAAGTATATTCTGAACGGTTCGCAAAAGAATATAATGATATGTTTTGGAAAGTTGCCAAAGAATTAAATATCAATACTATTATTGATACTGTAAAGGCAACAGTCTATGATGATCATCTTGCATTAAACGCCGGAGGTGTTCCAACTATTGATATTATTGATTTTGATTATCCCTACTGGCACACCGAATTTGACACATCCGATAAGTGTTCAGCACAGTCTTTAGATAATGTTGGCAGAGTAGTATTAGAAATTGTATATAATCAAAGCATATGGCCAAACTAAGTATTAAACAATTAAGAGATTTTCCCTCGGTGGAAGAAATTCTGCAGGATCCCAAAATAAAACCTGCAATAGAATCTATGCCAAGGCCTATAATTGTTAGTGTAATCAGGGAAGTTATAGATAGCCAGAAGCTGGAATTAAAAAAAAAAGAGATTCTGTTTGTAGATTTAATGCATGAAATTATTAATAAATTAAATTTCTGGAAAAGAAAAGAAATATCATCTGTTGTTAATGCAACGGGAATAGTTGTTCATACAAATTTAGGCAGGGCTCCTTTAAGCGAAATTCTATTTGATGAAATTAAAAAGCATGTTACCGGTTATGGTAATATTGAATTTGATAATCAAACTGGAAAAAGAGGAAAAAGGGGAGAGGCGTGTGAGAAATATTTAGCTGCTCTTGCAAAATCGGAATCAGCGGCAGTCGTTAATAATTGTGCTTCGGCTTTATTCTTAATCCTTAATACTTTTGCTAATCGTAAAAATGTAATTCTTTCGCGTGGGGAGTTAGTACAGATTGGAGGAGGCTTTCGGATTCCCGGAATACTAAAAAAATCCGGTGCTAAATTGTCTGAAATTGGTACCACTAATATTACTATCAGAGATGATTATGAAAATGCTATTGATTCAAAAACCGGATTGATTTTAAAAGTTCATCAAAGCAATTTTAAACAAGCAGGGTTTGTTGAAGAAACTTCAATTCAGGAATTAGTATTATTAGGGAAAGAACATAAATTACCTGTGGTAAATGACCTCGGGAGTGGTGTTTTTATTTCCACTAAGGAAATTTTAGGATATAACGAACCGACCGTTCAGCAATCGGTAAAGCAGGGAGCTAATATCACTTGTTTCTCTGGCGATAAAATGCTTGGTGGATGTCAGGCGGGATTGATTGTTGGACAAAAAGAATATATTGATAAAATCAAAAAGAATCCTCTTTTTAGAACGATGCGAGTTGATAAAATTGTTTATTCAATTTTGGAAAAATTACTAACGATCTATCTTAACGATAATTATAAGACAGATGTTAAACTCTGGTCAATTCTTTCCACTCCGGAATCTTTATTGTACAAACGTGGAAAGGAAATTTTGAAATCATTGAGCAACCCCGAAGGACTCGCTGTGGAAGCATCCAAAGCGTTTGTTGGTGGCGGTGCTCTTCCCGAATCTGAAATCCCATCAGTGGCGATTACCTTCAATGATAAATTCAACCCCAATAAATTGCTCAGAAAATTCAGAGAGTTAGCAACTCCTGTTATTGGGAGGATTGAAGATGGTCGTTTTATGATTGACTTAAAAGCTGTTGATGAATCTGAATTATCTTATCTTGCAAATGCTATAAAGAAAATAATTGAATAATTATGATTGTTGTTGGTACTGCGGGACATATTGACCATGGGAAATCTGCTATAGTTCAAAGACTAACTGGCACCCATCCGGATAGATTACCCGAAGAAAAGGCTCGTGGTATGACCATCGACCTTGGGTTTGCCTTTAAGAAAACAAACAGTGGTGAAGATATCGCTTTTGTTGATGTTCCGGGTCATGAGCGGTTTGTGAAAAACATGATTGCCGGTGTTGGCGGTATTGATGTTGTTATGCTTGTTATTGCCGCCGATGATGGCTGGATGCCTCAGAGTGAAGAGCATTTTCAGATAATTAGAATGCTTGGTGTTAAGTCAGGGCTTATTGTCATAAATAAAATTGATTTAGTCGAGCCGGATTGGCTGGTCCTTTTGCAAGATGAAATCAAACAGAAAGTGTCTGGCTCTGTCTTGGAGCAGTCACCAATTTTCGAAGTTTCTGCGGTTACCGGAGATGGTTTTGATTTGCTGGAAAATTATTTTATGTCTATTGATGAAAAGTTATCATCTAAACAGGACACAAATATTTCCCGATTATATATAGACCGTTCATTTGTTCGGCAGGGAATAGGTCAGGTTGGCACAGGTACTTTGAAGGGTGGAACGCTTTTCTCCGGTCAAACGGTTTTTCTTTTTCCTGCAAACATCAAAGGAAAAATCAGGTCTTTGCAATCACAAGGGGAAGAAGTCAAAACTGCTCATCCGGGATTTAGAACCGCTATTTCTGTAACCGGAGCTGATAAAAAAGATATTGTTCGCGGAGGAGTGATAACTTCGGAAATGAATCTTGATTTTTACAAGCACAATTCTGTTTTGTCATTATCTGCTGAACTCCTTAAAAATTCTCCAATAAAACTTACCGATCGAAGACGTATCCTTCTTCTCACAGGAACAACCGAAGTTGAAGGAGAAATCAGATTGCTTGATAAAAAAACAATCAATCCATCTGAATCTGGAGTCCTGTTTTTTAAACCTGACCACCCAATTTATTCATTGATCGGTGACCGATATATTATGCGTCTGCCTACTCCAATGGTAACTATTGGAGGTGGCAAAGTGATGGATTTCAATAAAGATTTTCCTAAAAAACGTGAATATGAAAACTATCAATTTTTGCATAAAAGAATTACCGATAATGTAGATAAATTAATACAATCCGAACTGGAAAAATTAACTCTCGTCCATAAAAAAGAATTGCTGAATCGGTCTGATATTTCAAAGAGTGACATTGAATTTTCATTAAAAAGTTTGATTAAAAATGGGAAAATTAATGACGAAGGTGATTTCATATTCGAAACTGCATCACTTGAGAAAAAAATTTCTGCTATCATTGAAAAAATAAAGCAAACTTTAAACGATAAACCGCATCTTAAGGGTTTAACAATTGAAGAAATTTCTCGTATTACTGAATGGCACGTTAAAACAGTTGAGCCATTATTAAACTATATGGTGAAACAGAATATTCTTTCAAAATCAGTTGATAAATATAATATTCTTGGCCGTGGAATGTCTTTAAAGGGGGAAGTTAAAAAAGCACATGATGAAATTATTACTGATTTGAAAAATAACTTTTTTACTCCTCCGAAACTAAGTGGAATTGCTGGCAAGGGGAGAGCTTATCGGGAAGCTATAAAGTTTATAATTGAGACTAACGAAGGTCACAAGTGCGGAAGTGAGTTTGTTTTTATAACTTCAGCTTGGGATGAGATTATTGATTTTATTAAAAAGAAATTAAATGATTCTAATCAATTGACAGTATCTGATTTAAAAGAAAAATTTGGTTTTTCACGTAAATTTACCATACCTATCCTCGAAGAGACCGATAATATTGGTCTTACTCTAAGGAACGATGATATTAGAATTAAAGGGTCGAAATTTGAAAGTTAAAAATCTTTACTATAATGCGAAAATCTATACTCAGGCTGATTCGCTCACCGTCAATAGTATGGCTGTTTATAAAAATAAAATAACCGCTATCGGTAATAATTTAGAATATGACCCTGATTTTAAATCTTATGCTAAAATTGATTTAAAAGGAAAAACAATCACTCCCGGTTTTGTAGATGCTCACACTCATTTTTATTATTTTGCTCTTTCATTTAGAAGAGTTTCACTTGATGGTCTTGATTCTTTAGAAAAATGTTTAAGCAAAATTGAAGTTTTTGCAAAAACCCTAAAAAAAAATGAATGGGTACTTGGCGAAGGTTATTCGCCGGATTGCTTTAAGAAATTTATTGAACCGGACAAGTATATGCTTGATAAAGTAACAGGTGGACGACCTGCATTTATCTTTTCAAAAGACCAACATTCCGCATGGGCTAACAGTAAAGCGATTCAAATCGGAGGCGTGAATGATAAAACAAAAGACCCTGTTGGAGGTAAGATTGAAAAATTATCCGATGGAACCCCAAGTGGAATATTTAGGGAGAAACCGGCGTTTGGTATTATCTATTTTAAAATTCCACTACCATCTAAGGCAATTGAAAATAAATGCTATAATCAGGCGTTAGAGTATGCTTATAAAAAAGGTGTGGTAGGCGTTCATTCTATGGATGACTCACCCTGCGTGTTTGATTTCTTTTTAGAAAAAGCAGAAAAGGGAAAACTTGGCTTGCGGTTAAATTATTATTTTCCTGCTGGTGCGATTGATATTTTAAAGGAAGCAAAGATATATTTCGGGATGGGAGATGAGTTTTTACGCGTGGCTGGAATTAAAATCTTTGCCGATGGTGCTCTTGGGAGTAAAACCGGACTTTGTTTTAATAAATATATTGGTTCTAAAGATAATTTTGGGATTGAAATAAACTCTGTAAAGGAGATGCTCAAAATTGCAAAAAATGCCGTCAAATTAAATCTGCCCTGTGCCGTTCATGCTATTGGAGATAAAGCAGTCTCAAATGTTTTGGAGGTTTTTGAGTCTTTACCAGGATTGCATTTTGGGGCACGTCAACGGATTGAACATTTACAAATGATTCGTAGAAAAGATATTAGCCGTCTTAAAAAGGTTAAAGCTGTAGCTTCTATGCAACCATCACATTGTCTTTCGGATATACAAATGGTTAGAAAATACTGGGGTAACAGAGGGAATAACTGTTATATTTTCAAAACGCTAATTGACCAAACTGTTCCTTTAGCTTTTGGTTCAGATGTTCCGATTGAGCCGCTTGACCCAATTGCCGGTATTGATGCCGCTGTGCGAAGAGCCAGATTGAAGAGCAAAGATGTTTTTTATCCCAAGCAAAGAATTACCGCCGAA
>JAYEHE010000296.1:0-2485 GCA_034659415.1 Candidatus Zixiibacteriota bacterium
TTGTTTATATTTTAGAATTTTTCACTCAAAACTTAAACTTGATATTCTTTTAGCAACATTATAAGTTTTATTCAGTAAATAGAATAAAACAATTATTTGAAGATTTATGAACATTATTGATGTACAAGACCTGACCAAGATTTACCAAACCGGAATGAAAAAAGGAGGGATTGTAGCTCTGGATGGAGTCGATCTTTCTGTTGAGCAGGGGGAGATATTTGGACTTTTAGGTCCTAATGGTGCCGGTAAAACAACTCTTTTTAAAGTTCTACTAAATATCACCAATCCGAACGGTGGTTCTTGTATGATAAGTGGCTTGGCTCCATCTGATCCAAATTCAAGAAAAAAAATTGGTTACCTTCCCGAAAACCATCGTTTTCCAAATCATTTAACAGGTTTGGAACTGTTGGAAACTACTATCAGACTTTATGGTCTTAATTCATCAGAATTTACTGAAAATATTGATAATTTGTTGGAACTTGTTGGAATGGAGAAGTGGAAAAATAGTAAACTAAAAAAATATTCCAAAGGAATGCTCCAACGTATTGGTCTGGCTCAGGCTATGGTAACTGATCCTGATGTTCTTTTTTTGGATGAACCGACCGACGGTGTTGATCCGGTGGGGCGGATGGAAATTAAAGAAATTATGAAAAAGATAAGAGATGATGGGAAGTCAATTATTTTGAATACTCATCTTTTATCCGAAGTAGAGATGGTTGCAGATAGGGTTGCTATTTTGATGAATGGCAAAGTTGTCAGAATGGGGTCGGTTGAAGAATTGACAAGTAAAACCAGTCATTATGAAATTGAAGCTGATTTTGGACATAAGTTTGTAGAGATACCGGAAAAATTAGGAAAAAGATTATCTATTTCCACTAAAAGTATGTTGGTCGAATTGAAAGAACTTGAATATATAAATGATATAATTGATTTGATTAGGATTAAAAAGATTAGTATTCGTTCTGTGAAACCATTTAAGATTTCTCTTGAGCAATCATTCATTGAAACTGTTTCCGGTGAAGGAAAAGCAGAATGAGAGGAATAACAAGAGACAGTTTTGCAGAGATGATTGATCGAAAGATTATCTTTATTTTCGGTTCAATCACTCTTTTGGTGATTATCGGAGTTTTGTTTACATTGAATATTTCCATAAATGGTTTCGGTGGGAATGACATGAAATTGGATGATTTGAATCAGGCGTTGGGTAACCCCATGATGGTCTTTTTTTCATGGTTTATGTCTTTTTTGGTCTTTTTAACGGTCATGGCTACAGCTGGTATATTGCCCAATATGTTAGTCAAAGGAAGAGCAGATTACTATTTGTCAAAACCTATTTCAAGATCATCTTTGCTTTTGAATAAATTGCTGGGGATTTGGGTTTCGTATGGTTCAATGATTGTTGTTTGTGGATTGCTGACATATTCATCTATCGTTTTAGTTCATGGGGGATTTCAATTTAAAGTAATCTATATTTTCATTTTTTCATTATTGAGTTATTTTTGCTGGTTGGCTGTTCTGTTTTTAACTGGAGTGGTGTCCGGCTCACAGCCTATAAGTATAATGTCTGCTTTTATTGTCTGGGTTTTGTACAAAGTTTTATCATCGGCTAAGATGGTTCAGGATATAATAAGTTCTCAATTTGTGAAAACTTCGATTGATGTTTTTTACTATATCATCCCTAAAAATTCAGAATTTTTTAATATTAGTGAGAAATTAGTACAGGGTAAACCGGTAAATAATTGGTCTGATTTTTATACGACCATCATAATTTCCATAATTCTTATTTATGGTTCAGCATTTCTTTTTAAGAAAAAGAATTATTAAGCTCCAAAATCAGTTAATCTCAAAAACGAAAAAGTTAAAATATTTTCACTTCTTTAATTCAAAGCCTTTACACAGTCATTACAAATTTCTATATTTCAAAAAATAATTTATAAGGAGACAAGTATGAATTCTAATGAATTTTTGAAAAAAAACGAGAAAAAGAGAACGAAGGAATTATTTGAATTCCTGAAATTCCCGTCGGTATCAGCCAATCCAGCTCATAAAAAGGATATTAAAGATTGTGCCGAATGGGTGAAAACTCATTTCAAAAATATAGGGTTTAAAACTAAGACATATCCGACCAAAGGACATCCGGTTGTATATGCCGAATATATGGTTGATAAAAAACTTCCGACAGTGCTGTATTACGGCCACTATGATGTGCAACCTCCTGACCCGTTAAATCTATGGAAGTCCGAACCCTTTAAACCGGAAATAAGAGCTGGATATATTTATGCCCGCGGTGCGAGCGATGACAAAGGACAAACGTTTGCACATATTAAAGGTTTGGAATCTATAATCAAAACAACTGGTACACTTCCAATAAATGTGAAATTTTTAATTGAAGGGGAAGAGGAAACTGCATCTGAAAATCTGCCTGTCTTTATCAATAAAAATAAAAAGATGCTTAAGTCTGACATAGTTGTTGTTTCCGATACCT
>JAYEHE010000297.1:0-10686 GCA_034659415.1 Candidatus Zixiibacteriota bacterium
AGAATCCAAAGCTTTTTCAATATCATTCGAAGCACCCGCATCAAAATCAAGCAATCGAATATAAATTATACTGTCAGGAGTCAAACCCGCAAATGGAATATGCATCAATTCAATCCTTCGACGAATTATATCAACCTCGAATTGAGAATTATTTTGATTTCGGAATATTTTTAAATGAACAGAGCTATTTTCTTTACCGCGGAGGTGACTTGAAGCTTGGGCAGTGGTAAGTCCGGCTAAATCAATGGAATCGGCTCTCATTATAATATCACCGGAGAGAAGACCTCCCTCGAAAGAAGGAGAATTCTCACGAACAGACATTACCATCAATCCTGAATCATCGCTAATAACAGATAGACCAATTCCAAAATACCCACCCGTTAATTCTTCATCCATCTGTTTAAAGCGATTTGACTTTATGTAAGTGGAATAACGGTCTAAATCAGCAAACATAGCCTCCCGTGCAGATTCAATTACTTTCTCGCTATCAAGATTTTCTGAATAATGATTCAATAAAATTCGTGCAAAATTATTAAATATAAACGCTTCTTTGATTGATTTATCAGATAGAATATAAACAGACATTAAACCGGCTATTAAAATTATAATGATTATAAATACAAGAGATTGTAATAAAGATTTTCTGTTTAATAACTGAGGAGTGCTATTCATTGATATTTAATTTCTTAATCAAAATCTTCTTAACATTGGCAAATACATCTTCTAAAGAACCGGAAGCATCAATAACTTTGATACGTCTTCTCTCTTTACGGGCAACTTCCAAAAATCCTTTACGGACCCGATTGAAAAACTGCTTCGATTGTAATTCTAAACGGTCTTTATTTTTTTTCCCTCTTGATAAAGCAACTTCCAAATCTACATCAAAAAGTAATGTAAGATTTGGGATTAACTTTCCGGTTGCTACTCTATGAAGGGAGCGCACCATTTTAATATCTAATTTCCGCCCATAGCCCTGATAAGCGGTAGTACTATCATAAAACCTATCGCATAAAACTATATACCCTTTTTTTAACAAAGGTACAATTTCCCTGCCGGATATCTCAGCCCTTGCCGCTTCATACAAAAATAGTTCGGTAGTATCAGTTATTGAGTTTTTCTTATCGAGAAGAATTTCCCTGATTTTTTCAGCAACAATCGTTGAACCTGGTTCTCTCAGAAGTTTAACTTTGTAGCCAAAACTTGATAAATATTCATAAGTTAGTATCGCATGAGTAGATTTACCACATCCGTCAATTCCTTCAAATGTGATAAAATAAGGATTAGCCTTAGCTGTTTCTACTCTTGCTTTCATAATTTTCAAGAAGAACAGATTTGTAATTTTAATCAATTAAAAAACCGGTGATTTATTCAATCACCGGTTAAAATTATAATAAATTAATCTACTATCTTATTTTTTTTTCTTAACAACCCGTTTTTTGGTTGTTTTAGCTTTAGTTTTTTTCACAGCAGCTTTAGCCGGTTTTGAGCTTTTGGCAGTAGCTTTAACTTTGCGGGTTGTTTTCTTAGCTTTAGTAGTCTTCCAACCATACTTAGTAATAAACTCTTCTGTCATATTCCGAGCTTCATCATCGGTATATTGAATAGGAGGAGATTTTTTGAAATAAGATGAAGGTTCAATCAATGCTCCGGAAAGACCGTTATCCAACGCAAGTTTACAACAGCGTATAGCATCAATTACAACCCCGGCTGAGTTAGGGCTGTCCCAAACTTCCATTTTCATTTCAATGTTCAAAGGTACATCGCCAAAAGTACGGCCTTCCAAACGAATATAAGCCCATTTACGATCTGTGAGCCATTCGACATAATCGGAAGGACCAATATGAACATTACCCGGACCTATATCATAATCCAACTGTGATGTTACCGCATTGGTTTTAGAAATCTTTTTAGATTCCAAACGAGAACGTTCCAACATATTCAAGAAATCAGTGTTTCCGCCAACATTAAGCTGCGAAGTACGTTCCAAACGGACACCACGTTCACGGAACAAGCGAGTAAATACCCGATGAGCGATAGTGGCACCAACCTGAGATTTGATATCATCACCGATAACCGGCAAACCACGTTCTTCAAAACGTTTTTGCCAATATGGTTCTCTGGCAATAAAGACCGGAATACAGTTAACAAAACCACAGCCAGCATCCAGAATCTGTTCCACATACCATTTAGTGGCTTCTTCGGAGCCAACCGGAAGATAACTTACAACTACATCGGTTTTGGTATCTTTAAGAAGCTTGACAATATCAACCGTATCACCAGGAGCTTTCTCAATCACCTGTGAAAGATAATGCCCCAAACCGTCGTGGGTCATACCACGCTGTACTTTTACGCCAAGTTTAGGAACTTTTGAAAAAGTAAAAGTGTTGTTCGGCTTAGTAAAAATTGCTTCGGAAAGATCTTTGCCGACTTTGTTTTTATCAATATCAATAGCGGCTGAAAATTCAATGTCGCGTATATGATAACCACCCAAATTGACATGCATCAAACCGGGAACAAAATCTTCATCTTTTGCTTTTTTATAGTATTCGACACCCTGTACAAACGATGAGGCACAGTTGCCAACACCAATAATAGCGACTCTTACTTTACCCATATTAAATTCCTTTTTAATTAAAAATAATAATATTTCTTATAGTTTACCCAAGTAAACAATACTTTTAACATAAGGTCAATATTATATTGCTATTAAATTTAATATTATATATATTTAGTACAGCATATATGACCATTTAGTCATTTAGGATGGATAATGATGATTGATGAAAACCTTGTCATAGAACTGGTTAGAAGAAAAATTGTTACCGATACCTTTCGGCGCCTTGACTCTGACAAAAAATATAGAATATATAAAAAGAGCCTTTGGCTCTTTGGGAAATTTGGGTATGATGGATTGGCTATAGACTCGTTTTGTCGTGAAGCAGGAATTTCCAAAGGGTCTTTCTTTCAATATTTCCCATCCAAAACGCATCTTCTGGAATTCACTATTCTGCTTTTTGATAACAACCTTGAGTTGATTATTGAAAATATCAAAACAAAAGAGCGGACAGTATTGGCGAAAGATAGAATTTCATATTTATATCATTCATTATCGCAATATTTTAAAACAAGTCCGATTGAGCACCAATTTTATTTGTTCTCGACCTATGCTTTAGACCACGCCGGAGTTTTGCTGGAAGGACTTGAAATTGACAGACATATTCAAAACTACCTTGAAGAAATTATAAAACGAGGTGCGGATACCGGCGAAATACGAAACGATTATCCGTATGAAATGACATTATATTTTCTTATGAATTTTCTGCATGGGCTAATAAGTTCTTTAGAGCATAGTACAGATGAACTTGAAGACTTTGATGGTTGCTTTGTAACTTTCTTATTTGATGGAATCAAAGCTTAGCGGGTATTACAAGCATCAAACATATAGTTGTAGATGTTCCTTTTTTCAACCCCAAACAAGTTTGAGGTTGCCACCCACTTAACAAACCGGTAAAGTGCGTGTCTGTTAGATTCAACATTTTAAAAAAGATTGCTTCGCTTCACTCGCAATGACTGTTACGTATAATTGCCACTCGAAAGATTTACTTAACAAACCGGTAAAGTGTGTGTCTGTTGAATCTTTAGATTCAACATTTTATTGGTGAATCTGAAGATTCACCCATCACGAAGTTTTTTCAACCCCAAACAAATTTGAGGTTGCCACCCACTTAACAAACCAGTACTACCGGTTGACGGCAACTTTTACTTTATAATCGGTTTTAGCAAGTAATTGTTCCTGGCGGTTGCGAATCATATCTTCGGTCATTTCAAAATCAGGTCCGGTGTTTTCTATCATTATAGATGACGTACACGATGCAAAGCAACCTGCTTTCCGCAAATCTTTTGTTTTCAGGTATTCATAGGTAAAGCCAGCCATGTAAGTATCTCCACATCCGGTAGCATCAACTGCTTTTTCAGTTTCAAAAGGCGGAATATCAATAAATTCACGCCCGTCATATATAACCGAGCCAAGTTCCGCAAGAGTCACAATTACAATTTTCATTCCCCATTCATAAATTATTTTTGCGGCTTGGTAGGGGTCTTTGCGGCAATCAATACCGGTCATCACTTTGCCTTCAAGCTCATTCGGCTTCACCACATCAAATACCCGAAGGGTGTCTTTTAGTGGTTCAACCATTTCATGAAAGATGCGATTGTTTTCATCGGCGTTGCGAATCAACCCCTGCGGATCACAAAAATAAAATCCATCATAATTTTTTCTGATTTCTTTAATCATATCAAATGAAACTTCGCCCAAAATTGGTCCGATTAAAATAGCTTTGGAGTTTTGGTAAAGATTTGGGTCAAGTGTTGTTATATCATTAGCCCGACCCAGAAGATCAAGAGTGCGATTGCCATAGTCATCATAATAAATCAAAGAGAAACCGCCGGTTTCTTTTGAGTCTGTAATGTGATGATTGATTCCAAACTTGTTTAAGTCTGCAATAAATTTATCTTTAAAATCATTTCCGACAGAACCAATCAAAGTAGTTGGTTCATTAAGTTTTGCCAATACTAATAAAGCATTAGTGGAACACCCGGAAAGAACACGCCCATCGGTTTCAATTTTTTGTGTTTTTATATAGTCATAGACCGGATTGCCGATTGCAGTAATCAAAGTATGCCTTTCTTATTTATTGTTCGGTGCGTTTGTATTTGTAACACGAAAATGACCCAGCCGGAACCGTGACAGAATCATCAGTTGAGAGAACTTCAGTTATAAAACCGGTTTTATTGGGAAATGTTTCTCCTACATTTACCGGATATTTAGCAGATAAGTATGCTTCACCAACAGAATCAATATCAGTTGTTCCCGAAGCAAGAGTAACATCACGTGCATAGTATCCATCATCACGATTAGTTGCTATTTGGAACGGTCCGTCTTTATCTGCTAAAATATGCCAAAGCTGATTATCTAAAGTAGTATCTCTTGCGACCCAGCTTGAGTCAACACCTGAATAAATCTGAACATTAGTAGAATCAAAAACCTTGATATTATAGACCCATTTATTACCATCAGCTAAAGGAATGATTTCATCATTGGCAACTATATTATTAGCAATATCAACCCGGGTTAGTTCGTATAATAAATTTCTATAGTAAGTATCGTTCTGGGCTATAGTATAAAATTCAAGTTTCACTGTTCCGGTGCCAACGGTGCGATAGTAAAAAGTTGCTTCGGTATCTTCAGAGCTGACAGGATCATCGGAACAACCGACAGCAAAAAGTAAAACTAAAACAAGTATCGAAAATAATCTTAACATATAGAATCCTTTGATAAATAAATCAAACAGGTTATACCTGTTTTTTGTTACCTAAGATTTTTTTAGTATAAACCAGACGTTGAATAGCTGTAATTGTCGAAGTTAGCCCTACAATTATCAATGCAAATTCCAACCATCCAGCTTTGGGCCAATTACCGATTGGATAAAAATGTTCCATGATTGAGCCAAAAATTATTAAAATAAATTTTTCTAAGCGACCCATTATACCAACAGCACAATTCTCTAATTTACCAATTGATTCCGCCGCCGCTCTGGTATAACTGGCAATCAACATTCCAAACAGAGCAAACAACCCCCATCCGGGATGAACCGCTCCGGATAATGTTATACCAGCCAAAATGAAAAATTCTCCAAACCTATCCATAACGTGATCAAGAATACCCCC
This sequence comes from Candidatus Zixiibacteriota bacterium, assembly GCA_034659415.1. GTDB lineage: Bacteria > Zixibacteria > MSB-5A5 > GN15 > FEB-12 > QNAD01. The sequence goes on from JAYEHE010000297.1 coordinate 5,728, forward strand.
AAAGACAGTACCAAGATTTCCAGCACGAGCAGTGGAACCATCAAGCATATCTCCCAGCGAAGCCATCAACATCCAGAAAACACCCCATAACATTTCATCTCGCCAGAAAAACAGACCGGAAATAATTGCAAATAAAACAGATAAGGCAGTAAGAAAATTTGGCGTCAATCCCAACTTAAGACAAATCCTACCTAAAAATAATGACGATTCTTCGTATATCTGACGTTTGCGCTTATTTATTTCAGACAAATTATTTATCCTCTTAATTTAATAACTTACAAAATATACTCTGTTTTATAACAACCGTCAATAATACCACCTAACTTTTGTTATAAAATAGTTCTTTAAAATCAATCAATTTAAGATTCAAGATGTAATTGACAAGTCTAATAATCAGTTAGATATTAAAAATTAGTATGTTTATAGATTATGTAGAAATAGAAATTATCGCCGGTAACGGCGGACACGGCTGTGTCGCTTTCCATACGGAAAAATTTGTCCCCAAAGGGGGACCGGATGGTGGCGATGGCGGTAAAGGCGGAAATATTGTTGTTGTTGCAGACCATCATTTGACTACTCTTCTTGATTTCCGATACAAACGTAAACATAAGGCTCCCAACGGACAACCTGGCGGAGGAAGTTTAAAAACAGGGAAATCAGGAAAAGATGAAATACTGCGATTACCAGTTGGTACTTTAATTAGGGATTTAGATACAAACGAGCTAATTGTGGATTTAGATGAGAAAAATGCAAATGTTGTAATTGCTAAAGGTGGTAAAGGTGGACATGGTAACGCTTTTTATAAATCTGCCACTAATCAAACTCCGCGAAAGGCACAGGATGGTTTCCTCGGCGAAAAAAGAAGATTAGGCTTAGAATTAAAACTCTTAGCCGATGTTGGCTTGGTGGGACTTCCAAACGCAGGCAAATCAACAATATTATCAGTATTTTCTGCCGCAAGACCTAAAATTGCTGATTATCCGTTTACTACTCTCAAGCCTCATCTTGGAATTATAAAATTACATGATTTCAATTCCTGCGTGATGGCTGATATTCCGGGTTTAATCGAAGGGGCTTCGTCTGGTAAAGGTTTAGGACACCAATTTCTTAAACATATCCAGAGAACCAAAGTTTTGGTCTATGTCATAGATATAAATGAAATTGATATTGAAAATACTCTTGATGTTTTAAAAAAAGAATTGGCGAATTTTGATGAATCACTGCTTGAAAGACCATCATTTGTTGCTATAACCAAAATTGATACTATTTCAGAAAGTGACCTAAAAGATATATCAAAATTATTGAATACTGATTATATTTATTTATCCGCAGTAAGTGGGAAGGGTAAAAAGACATTTATTCAGGAGATAGAGCACAAGCTTGACCAACAACGAAATTAAAAAACGTCTTACAGAAACAATCTGTTTATTAAAGATTCCTGGCATTGGACGGGGCAGATTCGAAAAACTTGTTAAAGTTCTCGGAACGCCGGAAAATGTTTTGAAGGCTCCAATTTCACAGCTTGATACAATCCCTGGAATAAATCGTAAAATTGCATCAGAAATAAAAAATAAAGCAGACTTCGAAAACGCCAATAAAATTTCTACTCAAATTATTCAATTAGGCTGGACAGTCCTTTTTGATGACCATCCTGAATATCCGGAACTGCTAAAAAATATTCCGGATAAACCAGCTATTCTTTTCAGATTAGGCAATCCAACCAATCATGATAATGTAATCGGGATTGTAGGAACCAGGCATGCGACTGAAAAAGGAAAACAAATAGCTTATAATCTTGCAAAAAAACTTGCAATCGACGGCATTTCTATTGTCTCTGGATTAGCCGAAGGCATTGATACAAAAGCACATCTTGGAGCATTGGAAACAAACGGAAAGACAATTGCTGTTTTAGGCAATGCGATGGATATTGTTTATCCACCATCGAATAAAAATTTATATGACAAAATAATAAAAAACGGCACTTTATACTCGGAATACTTGCCCGGAGACGGACCACATCGGGCATATTTCCCTGAACGAAATAGAATAATATCCGGTTTATCATCTGGTGTGATAGTTGTTGAAGCGGGGCAAAAGTCCGGTGCCCTGATAACAGCTTCCCATGCCTTAGAACAAGGACGTGAGCTATTCTCTGTCCCCGGTTCACCTAACGACAAATCCGTAATAGGAACCAATAAATTGATAAAAGAAGGTGCTCGTTTACTTACCGATGTTGATGATATTTATGAAACTCTGCCCTCTTTAAAAGGCGAGATAAAAGTAAAAAGATATATACAGGAATCAGATATAACAGAAACTGAACGTAAAATACTTGATTTGTTTGATTCTGAGCCGGTACAAATCGATCAAATTTCTCGATTTACTAATAAGCCTGTTGAAGAAATCCTTGAAATTCTACTTGCTTTAGAGCTAAAAGGCATTATAAAAGAAGTTTCTGGTAAAAGATTTATTTTAGCTGAGTAGAAATGATTAAAAAAACTGCCATTATTGTAAACGATTTAGGTCTTCATGCTCGCCCATCTGCAATGTTAGTATCTACTTCTTCAAAATTCATTTCAGAAGTCTTTTTCACCAAAGATTCCCTTAGAGTCAACGGAAAATCAATTATGGGCGTTATGATGCTTGCCGCTGAAAAGGGGTCAAAATTAATTGTTGAAACCGATGGTGAAGATGAATCTGAAGCGATGGAGCAAATAATTAAAGTAATTGAGTCAGGTTTTGATGAAATAGGCTGATTTCTGCTTGTTTTGTATTAATACTTCCTTTAATTTTCCATTCAGTTAGTAATTTTTAAAATAGGCGTATTCGGTTTGATTTTTAAGAGAAAAAAACTAAAAGGAATTCCCATTTCATCCGGTATTGTTTTGGGACATGTTCGAATTGTTGACTCGGATATTATCAAAATTCCAGAAATAATTATTCCAACTTCGCGTTTGAATAGTGAAATCAAATTATTTGACCTTGCACTTGAAAAAACCATTTTAGAATTAAAACAACTTCGCGATTCAGCCGGTAAAAAAATGGGGAACACTATTGTAAAGATTTTCGATGCCCAGCTTATGATTGCAACTGATACCGATTTTCTGAATCAAGTAAAAGAAGAAATTGTTAGAAAGAAAAGAAATGCCGGTTTTATTTATCATTCAATGGTTATCAATGCTACTGCACATTTAAAAAGTTCACCTGATAAATATATGCAACAAATGGCTAAAGATATTGAGGCTGTTTCCAATAAAGTTATTAATCACATAGCTGGTACTACTGTCAAAGATTACCGCTTTGCTCCTAATACAATATTGATTGGAAAATATTTTACCCCCGGTGAAATATTAAGTTACAGACAAAAAAAAGCTATTGGTTTCCTTGTAAATGAAGGCGGTAAAAACTCTCACATGGCACTAATCGCCAGAGCTTTGATGTTACCGGTAGTTCTATATGAAAAAAATATTTCTCAAATACCAAATAATAGCCGAATAATTCTCGATGGAACAGTAGGAGAGATTGTAATCAATCCAACTGATGATGACTGGACTAAATATAAAAAATTAAAAACAAAACATGGTCCGGTCACGATAAAGAGAATTAAAAAACTGAAAAATATTCCACCTGTTTCTAAAGATGGAAAAAAAATCGAAATCGCATCAAATCTTTCTCTACCAGGTCCGGCAGATGATATTTTATCCGAACGAAAAATTCCTATTGGCTTGTACAGAACAGAATTTTTGTATTTAGCCAAAGGGAAATTCCCTGACGAAGAAACACAGTATCAATTTTATAACGAGATTGCAGAAAAATTTAAAGAAACATCGGTAATACTTAGAACTTTTGATTTAGGTTATGACAAATTAGCGGCTAATAATTTCTGGCCACATGAAGATAATCCTGCTTTAGGTTGGCGTGGTATTCGTCCGATGTTGGAGCTGACTGATATTTTCAAAACTCAAATTAGGGCAATTCTGAGAGCGTCTATTCATAAGAATTTAAAAATAATGTTGCCTATGATTACTGAGGTTTCTGAAATCAATAAAACTAAAAAACTAATTTCCCAGATCAAGTTATCCCTTAGGAGAGAAAATATTGAGTTTGATGAAAATATAGAACTTGGCATTATGATTGAGGTGCCTTCGGCGGCTATTATGGCAGAATCATTGGCACCAAAAATTGATTTTATTTCTATCGGAACTAATGACTTAACACAATATACTTTGGCTGCTGACCGAATAAATAATAAAGTTGCCTCTCTTTACTCGCCACTAAATCCGGCTGTTTTAAAATTATTAAAACTTACCATTGATGCAGGGAAAAACAATAATATACCTGTTTCAATTTGCGGGGAAACAGCGGGAGATATTTTATCACTGCCATTATTTATTGGAATGGGGATTGATGTGCTATCAATGAACCCAAACAAAATATTTGATTTTTGCAGAACTGTAAATAAAATAGATTTTAAGATTTTAAAATTATTTTCTGATTCTGTTCTTAAAAGCAGTAGCACAAAAGAAGTAATAAATAAACTTAATAGGTTTAATTTAGCTTTAGATAAAAAACACTAAATAGATAAGGATGTTGAAAATTGACTGATTTAAACAATGTAGAAAAAATCAGAGAAAAAGACCCTGGTAATATGTATAATTCGATTTTTGATTTACCAGAACATTTGGAAGAAGGATTAAGGCTTTGCCAAAAATGGGACATCGAACCATCTGAATTTACTGATATTAAAAACATAGTTGTTATTGGTATGGGTGGTTCGGCTATGGGAGGTGATTTGGTAAGGTCTTATCTGAGATCAAAATTGATGATTCCCTTCCAAATTTGCCAACATTATGAACTTCCGGAATATGTGGATGATGAAACTTTGGTGATAGCTTCTTCTTATAGCGGTAATACCGAAGAAACATTATCAGCTCTTGACGATGCCATTGACAGAAAATC
>JAYEHE010000298.1:0-2476 GCA_034659415.1 Candidatus Zixiibacteriota bacterium
ATTTGCCGGAGGTTCACCACCAATGCCATTAGAATCTGCAGATTGTAATGAAGATGGTGTTATCGGGATAAGTGATCTTACTTGTTTTATAAATCATATGTTCTTAGGAGGTCCACCACTAACCTGCGGACAATAGTAAAATCATAAGCCGGTAAATCACTTACCGGCTTTTTTATTACAACCTTTTAATTTCATATAACAACTTGACGTTAAGAATCTTATTCATTAAAATTAATGATAATACTATACCTATATTAGGAGATTATCTTGAAAAAAAGAATTTTACTTTCAATTTTTATTTTAAGCACTGTCATATTATCAGGATTTTCATTTCTAACTGTGTCATGCACAAAACAACCATCGGAGCCACCTGTTGCCAAAATTATTCCCTGGGCTGATACTCTGTTTGGCGATATCAGAACTGATAATTATTATTGGCTTCGTGAAAGAGAAAATCCGGAAGTCATTGATTACCTTACTGCGGAAAATAATTACACCGATGAAATCATGAACCCTTCCAAAGGATTCCAGAAAAAGCTCTACGAAGAAATGGTTGGGCGTATCAAAGAAACTGATTTATCAGTCCCGTATAAAATGGGAGAATATTTTTATTATTCTAAAACCGAAGAAGGAAAACAATATAATATTTATTGCAGGAAAAAAGGTTCACTTGATGCTGACGAGGAGATTCTACTCGATGCTAACTTACTTGCAACAGGGAAAAATTATTTTGATTTAGGCACTTATGAAATTAGCACAAATCATAATTTACTTGCATATTCTGTTGATAACAACGGCTCCGAAGAATATACAATTTTCATTAAAGACTTAACTACCGGTGAGCTACTCAATGATTCCATCCCAAAAACTTCAGGTGGAATAGAATGGGCAAATGATAACAAAACTATTTTCTATACCACTTTTGACCATACCAAAAGGTCCGATAAATTATGGCGTCATGAACTTGGTGCTGATATTTCCACAGACCCGATGATTTTCCATGAAAAAGATGAAAAATATTTCTTATACATTTCAAAAACTAAAAGTAAAAAATATCTTGGATTATACCTTGAAAGTAAAATAACCTCAGAAATTAGATACTTAAAAGCTGATAATCCAACTGGTAAATTCAGAGTGTTGAATCCCCGCGAACAGGGCATAGAATATTCAGTTTACCATCATGGTGATAAATTCTATATCAAGACAAATGAAAATGCTAAAAATTTTAAAATTGTTACTGCTCCTACAAGAAACCCTGCTAAGAAATACTGGAAAGATTTTGTGTCTCATTCTGATACTGTAAAAATTGACAATGTGGAAGTATTCAAAAATCATTTGGTGCTTTTTGAACGAATCAATGGGCTTAAACAAATTCACATTATTAATCTAAAAGACAAATCAGAACATTATATTGAATTCCCTGAACCGGTCTATTCTGTTTACAACTCAACCAATAAAGAATTTAATACTGATATCTTACGATTTTCTTATTACTCATTAATTACTCCCGAATCTATTTATGATTACAATCTAAACGATAAATCCAGAGAATTATTAAAACAGACAGAAGTCCTTGGCGGATACGATTCAAAACAATATCAATCTGAAAGAATTTTTGCAACTGCCTCCGATGGATCCAAAATACCAATATCATTAGTTTATAAAAAAGGAATCGAAAAAAACGGCAACAATTTTCTCTGGTTGTACGGCTATGGTTCCTATGGTGCCAGCATGGACCCATATTTTTCATCACGTCGCCTTACACTCCTCGACCGAGGATTCATCTATGCTATAGCTCATATCCGTGGTGGAGGTGAAATGGGAAGATACTGGTACGAAGAAGGCAAGTTCTTAAATAAAAAGAACACCTTTACTGATTTTATCGCTTGCGCTGAATACCTTGTAAGCAAAGGATATACAAACTCCGAAAAGTTGGTCACAAGCGGTGGCAGTGCCGGTGGATTATTGATGGGAGCTGTTTTAAATATGCGACCAGATCTTTTCAAAGCCGCAGTTGCCGGTGTACCATTTGTAGATGTGTTGACAACTATGCTTGATTCTACTATCCCCTTGACTGTTACAGAATTTGAAGAATGGGGAAATCCAACAGAAGAAAAATATTATTGGTATATGAAATCTTATTCACCATACGATAATGTTGAGGAAAAAGCATACCCAAATATTTTAATTACAGCCGGTTTAAATGATCCAAGAGTTCAATACTGGGAACCAGCTAAATGGACAGCAAAATTAAGAAATTTAAAAACAGATAATAATCTATTGTTGCTTAAAACAAATATGGGTGCAGGACATGGAGGTGCCTCTGGAAGATATGATTATCTCAAAGAAAAAGCATTTGAGTATGCATTTATATTTGATATTCTGGGAATAGAAAATTAAAAGCTAATAAAAACTTATATTATAAGCCCTCTTGCAAGAGGGCTTTTCTATTGAGTCACAACAACTTACAGTTAAT
>JAYEHE010000299.1:0-10644 GCA_034659415.1 Candidatus Zixiibacteriota bacterium
AAATCGTGACAAGTAAGTAGATTTATTGTAATTTTAAAGAATGAAATCTCAATATGAATTATTAAATTTCTGAGTATGTTAAAAAAATTCTGCATTAAAATTTAAGGATGGTTTAGTACGTAATGAGAGTTTTAGTTTTATGCACCGGGAACTCATGTCGATCACAGATGGCTGAAGGATGGTTGCGGTATTTCATGAGCAACAATAACATTGTCAAGTCGGCAGGACTAAAACCTAAAGGTGTGCATCCATTGGCAATTAAAGTGATGAACGAAGCCGGTGTTGACATTTCTGGTCATACTTCTGATTCAGTAAATAAATTTATAAATGACAAATTTGATTTTATAATTACTGTTTGTGATAACGCCGCTGAGAATTGTCCTGTCTTTTCGGGTGGAGGCAAAAAAATACACATGCCATTTGATGATCCTGATGCCGCTACGGGAACCGATGAAGAGATATTAGAAACCTTCCGCAGGGTGCGTGACGAAATCAAAATTGAAATGAAAAACTGGTTAGAGAGTTTATAATTTATCCCTCAAATAGGCTGAACTGGTGACCCGCCCAGCTATGGCGGTCAATATTATAATGATATTTATACTGGCATTCTCCTTTTTTGCAAACTTTCGGACGTTTTTTTGACATATAATCAAACGTCTCTCCGCAAACTTCGCATACAGAAGATTTCCAGTTAATTTTTGGCAGGTTAATGCTTTTTTTCTTCTCAATCTTATCAGTCATTGTCGCACCAAATCATCAATGTAGTGTGTGAATGGTGAATCTTCAGATTCACCAAATACCGTTGGATTTGAAAACCGAACGGACACAATTTTAATATGTTTATTGTAAGAAAAAGTAAGATAGAATCAACAAAATTTAACTTAACTCTTTGAAATATTTTTCACGGTCAGTTTTCGGTACTGAACTTGTCGGTAGCATAAGAACCTCAACTGATTTCCCCTGTGTTCCTTTGATTTGAATAATATCTTTTTCTTTGACCTGATACGATGCCTTAACGCTTTTGCCATTAACATCAATCATTTTGCTGTCAGCCAATTTTTTAGCTATGGTGCGTCGTTTAATAACGCCCACCGTTGAAAGATAATCATCAATACGCATCTTTTTTAATCAATCTAACCGATAGTCTATATAGGTTTCTTCTTTAAGCTCGGCAATCCACTTATCAACCATATTGCCTGTTTTATCCTGTCGTGCAAGTTGTTTAATTTTATCAAAATCATTTTCGAGGTCATATTTTTTTTCATCAGTATAATCGAGAAGTTTTAAAATATGAAAACCGGATGGCGTTTGTGCCGGACCACGATAATCAATCGGCGTTTTCCAACCGCTGACGTAATCAACCAGTTCTGGTGGAACATCGCGAGTAGAGACCCAACCAAGCTCACCACCTTGAGGACGCGATGTATTGTCTTCGGAATACTCTTTAGCAATTTCTGCAAAATCTACCCCATTGCGGATTTCAGTAAGAAGAGAGTCAGCCAGATTTTTAGTTTGCAATGTATCTTCGGCTGTTGGAATAACCCCTAACAAAACATGACGCAACCAGCTTTTATCTTCTTTTTTACCCTCACATTTAATAATATGGCAACCAAACTGCGTTCGAATAACTCCAGAAATATCACCAACAGAGAGATTAAAAGCGGCTCGGGCAAATTCTTCAACAACATCCGTTTTAGATATATACCCCAAATCTCCACCATTAACTCCCGCCCCAAAACTTGAGTACTGCGATGAAATAGTGGCAAAATCAGCACCATCAATTATCCGTTTACGCAAATTTTGGGCAAGATTTTTCACAGAATCTTCGACAGAATCAGATGCTTTAACTGTAAACAGAATATGCGCCAATCTTATAGCTTCCGGTTGAACTGGAATAGAGTCTCTAAATTCATCATAAAATTCTTCGACTTCCTTTTTAGAAACCGAAACCGTATAAAGTTTTGATTGGACAAATCTTTGTTTCAGAAGCTGATTCTCAATTTCTTTGCGATATCTTTTTTTCAAATTTCTAATTGTTAATCCCTCAGCCGCCAAAGCATTCAAAAACTCTTCATACGATGAAAAGTTACCGGAAATATTGGCAACCTGCTCATCAAGAGCCTGTTCAATTTCTTCCTGTCTAACCTGAACTAAAGTATCCTGACGTGCGGCAATTAAAAACAATCTGTCAGAAATCATTTGGTCAATAATTTTATCCTGAAGTTCTTCCAACTCTTCTTCAGAAGATATTTTCTGACCAGTCTGCAGAACATACATTTGTAATTGATTGGCAATCTCCGAAGCAAGAATTACTTCGCTGCCAACAACTATGGAAATTTTATCAACAACTTCCCTCTGCGAAAACACAGAAGAAGTCAGAATAAAAATTAAGACAATAAAGCAAAATAATATTTTTTTCATAATCCCTTAATTAGCCGATAATGTGTCAGGCTTATATTTTTCCTGGTCAACAGTCCCATACAACACATCATCATATATTTCAATATCCGTATTTTCTTTTCTTTCTTTTACCCAACTCACAAAAGCTTCACCTATTTGTTGGCGAGCAATAATCCCTTTTATTTCATTTTTTACAGTCAGGAAATCTTTAATTTGTTCATCTAATTTATCAACGACATAAAATATTGAATATTTGCCATGTGACACAACCGGACCGCCGATTTTGCCAATTTTGGTTTTACGAGCTAAGTCAAAAATTGCAGGAAACCATTTTCTTTCAATATAGTCAAGATTTCCTTGTACTGCCCTTTTGCCCGGACGTTCAGTCAGGTCCATTGCCTTACTTTTGAATTTATCAAGACTGTGAGTTTCTTTAGCTAATTTTTTGGCTTTTAATTCATCGCTTAGTAGAATTTCGTAAACATGTACTTTAGCCGGATCAGTAAATTTTTCACTGTTTTCATCATAATACTGGCGAATCATACTATCATCGGGCGGAAGCGGTTTCGGAATTGAATCATTACGCATAATATCAGCCATACTTAATTCTTTGAACAATCTAACTTTTCTCAAATATTCCTTGTCCTTGTCCAGACCTTCCCGAATAGACTCGTAAGAAAGAAGATCCAATCTTTTCAATTGGAAAATAACAGTTTTTAAAGAGTCAAAATTATCGAAGTTAGGTTTCATTTTTGCCGGAATTTGTTTAGCCATTTCCAGATATTCCTGAATAGTCATCTGACCACCGTCCCAAGTAGCAAGTACTAATTCTTTTTCATTGCGATCTAATTGCTCAATATCAAAATCATTCCTTGGTAGAGTTTTTAACAATTCGGGTGGATATAGATATTCTCTTTTTTTGATGATATAATTGCAGGTAGTAGTATCAACTGTTATTGGATATTTACTTTCAATTTCTTCATAATAAGCATTCATCAAATCAAGTCTTTTCTTGTTGATAATTTGTTGCTCCAATTCATTTTTCATCGACTCAAAATCAGTTCTTTTTTCATTGGTAGCTTTGTCAACCAGTTTAATAATATGATATCCAAAATTCGTTTTGACGGGTGGTGATATTTCACCCGGTTGCATAGCGAAAGCTGCATCTTGAAATTCTTTGACCATTGAACCATAGAGGAAATAACCTAAATCTCCTTTATTTCTTTTAGCAGATGGATCAATTGAGTACTCAAATGCTAACTTATCAAAATTTTCACCACTTTTAATTCTTTCCAACAGAACATTGGCAGTGTCAAGATTATCTACCAGAATATGCGATGCACGAACTTTTTCTGCAATTTTTTCCCAATGATCTCTGACTTCTGCATCGGTAACATCTGATTTATCAACCACTTTGCGTAGATATAAGACATCAAGAAGAAATTTATCTTTATTGGCAACAACAACCCTGTTAAGTTCTTCAAGCTGGTCAATATTTTTTTTATAAGCAGCTTGAATTAACAATCGATTTACGATAATTGTGTCCAGAATTTCTTGTTTTTTCTGGTATTCTTCTTCAGCATTAGTGTAAGGGTATCTAATACCCTGAAAAACATCATTTAATTCTTGTTCCGTGATTTCATAACCACCTACTTTAGCAACAACTTTGGAATCAGAACTTCCACATCCAACAGTTAGTAAAGCAAATACTAATAGTATGCCAGATAATAAGGTTACATTAGCTAATTTCATTTATATTCCTCCAATTTTATCTATTTTACTGAACAAGTTATAGTTAGTTCCTAATATTATAACAAATAAGGGTACTATTATAAGACAGTAATCAAATTATTCCAAATTGAATTTTATTAAAGATAGCTTATTATTCGAAATCAGATTCCAGATAATCCATAGTTATTCTTTGGCGGCCAAGCTTTTGAGATAATTTTTTTGTGAATTCAACTGCGGAATTTTCTCCATAAACTTTTAGCATATGGTTCATAGCGATAACTTCGGAAATAACAGTGATATTTTTACCGGGAGATATTGGAATTTTTACAATCGGAATAGAAACACCCAATAAAGTTGTTTTATGATCCTCAAGCCCCAACCGCTCATAATTATCAGTATCAGACCAATGGCAAAGAGAAACTTCTACTTCTATTCTTTTTTGCATTCGAATAGAACGAATACCAAACAACTCTTCAATATCAATAATCCCAATCCCTCTGATTTCCATGTGATGCCCCAGAAGCTCTGAACCGCCGCCAATTATAACATCCGAAGCGGTTCGAGTGACTTTAACTACATCATCAGCTACAAGACGGTGTCCCCTTTCAACTAAATCCAAGGCAATTTCTGATTTCCCTATTCCGGATTTACCAGTATAAAGCAAACCAACACCATAAACATCAACCAATGTGCCGTGAGTGTTAATTGACGGAGCAAAATAATTATCTAAAAACGCAGAAAGCCGACTAGACAATTCAGTAGTATTTAGTCTCGTAGAAAAAATGGGGGTTTTAAAATTATCTGCCACCTGAATTAATTTCATCGGAGGCGTAATTCCTTTGGTAACAATTATCATTGGTATTCCAAGACCAAACAACACCTCAGCAATATCATTAAGTTCCTGCTTATTCAAACGGCTTATAAAAGCCATCTCTGTTTCCCCAAGAACCTGAATTCTACGATTTGGAAACCTTTCCATAAATCCTGTTAACGCCAAACCCGGACGGTGTAATTCGGCATTAAATATCTCTTTTTTTAGTGCTTCCTCATTGCTGGAAAGAAGAGTTAATTCAAGATCTTCATTGCGAGATTTGTATAGCTTATAAACAGTTAATTCATCCATAGATTCAAATATAAGAACCGACAGGAAAGGATGGCAAGCTTTAAAATATTACAATAATAAAAAAGCCCGAAATATTCCGGGCTTTTTAAGTCTGTCAATAATATCAAAATATCAAAAATTATTCATCAAGTTTTTTATAAAGTTCCTTGAGTTCTCTTTTAAGTTCTTTCATCTCATCTCTCAAATCGTCTAATTCTTCATCTTCAATTTCTCTAAGTTCATCAAGATTTATAATAGCGCGATTTTTCTTTATTCGTTTGATTTTATCTATATCAAATTCATGCAAAGCCTTATCCCTCAAATGAATCTTGCTACGCGGTGAAATTATGATATGATCATCATCGTCTGAATTAAATATAGAATAATTATAATGTGAATCTCTTTCGGCAATTTCTACGGTAAACTCTTTTTTATTCTTATCTCTGATGACTTTGATTTTAACTTTATCGCCTTCATCAAATTCTGAAATCACTTCTCGAAGATCGCCGCTGTCTTCAATCTCTTCCCCGTCAGCTTCAAAAATAACATCCCCAGCTTTAAGCCCTGCTTCTTCCGCAGGAGAATCTTCCTCAGTACCATTAACTAAAACACCAAGCCCTTCATCTACACCAAAATATTCACGAAGCGGGTCAGAAAGCGATGTAAGATAAACGCCAATATAACCACCGCTATTACAATCGACATACATTTCTAATGCATCATCATAATTATCCATAGCATCGTCGAAACGATCAAAATCAAAGTCAAAATCAAAGTCGTGCCCATTGTGAACATCTACTCTGCGTGTACCATAAGACCAGCTTTTACCGAGAGTAACTTCAATTTCTTTTTCTTTTCCATCGCGTATAATTGACAGAGTTACTTTATCCCCCCTTTTTCCGTCCATAACAAAATCTGTTAAATCATCAGAATCTGTAACCTTCTCACCATTAAAAGCTATTACAACATCATCCGATTCCAACCCTGCCTCTTCCGCAGGAGAATCGTTAACGATATCAGCAATATAGGCTCCATACGAAACCGGTAAATCAAGATCATCGGAAAGGTCATAATCGACCGACTCCAAATAAACACCCAGCCATCCACCAGATGATTTTTTTGATTTTGCAAATGAAAAACTTAGCGGGATTGAAACTGCTAAAGCCAAAACCAACAAAACAGTTAGAACACGTTTCATCATTATCTCCTTTTTTAATATTCTATCCGATTTATGATTATTATACGAGAAAACTTTTATGAGGTTTCACCGCTAAAAAAATGATTTATTTACCAACAGTAAATTTTTCAAATTCACCAACAGCCGTAATATATTATACTACAAGAAGATACAGCACGTTGGCGTTGATAGATGTCTGAATAATAATTTGAGAAGACATTTACAAAATTTAAAAATGACCGATAAAATGTCGATAATATATATTGACATTTAGCATATATTTTTTATATATGTAAGCTCAAAGTTGAAATTGACACTCCCCTGTAGCTCAGTTGGTAGAGCAGCTGACTGTTAATCAGCGGGTCGTAAGTTCGAGTCTTACCGGGGGAGCTTTGTTAGACGCTCGTTCCCTTTGACTATCAAGTCGAAGGGTTTCTTGTATGTGGATAAAGGCTTCCATCTTTCACAGAAAAGTTCGATACTAATCTAAATATACAACTATACAATTTGAATACCTACTTTACGTGCAGTAAAGCTTCTATGTCAGTTTTTATTCTATTAACTAACAATTTTTTTGCTTCCTGAACTTTTGGAGAAAGGCCTACGCCATAATCAAAGTTTTTTCCTTCTATGCCATAAGCAAATATTGTTTTAGGAAGCTTATTTAATGTTTTTGCTAATTCCACTGCCTCAGGAAGGGCGAATAAGTGTGATGATGTTTGGAACCAGTCGGCTTGTAAAGTTTCTTTTGATAAATCAATTTGATGAATTGTCCCCGCTTCACACCCTGATAAAACAGCATCAATAAGAATAACATGTGCAAAATCTTCCCATAAATTCATCAAGGCAATACCTTCGCCGGATGTTCTTTTTATTGCACAATTTTCTAATGCGTATTCAGACAAACTGTCGGCTATTTCCAAGCCGACAGCATCATCTGAACGGTATTCATTGCCAATACCAATTACAAGGATTGACATTTTATTCTCTGTCTATTTTCACTTTCAAAAAATGACAGGAACAGGAAATGCATGGGTCATAATTTCTGATTGCCTGCTCGCATTTCCAGGTTATATCTTCATCAGGTAAATCTATAATAGTAGGAATCAATGCTGTCAAATCACTTTCAATCGATTTTTGATTTTGAGATGTTGGAGGGACTATATTGGCGTCTGTTATCAAACCATTATGATCAAGATTATACCGGTGGTAACAAATTCCACGCGGTGCCTCGGTACAACCGTATCCAACTCCTTCTTTTGGATTGATTTCAATATAAGCTCTTTTAGGTTCTTCATAATTTTCAATAATGCGAATTGATTCATTCACTGCAAAAAGAGTCTCAACTGCCCTGACTATAATACTCTTGAAAGGATTATAACATTCTTCCTTTAATCCAGCTTCTTTAGCCGCTTTTTGAACTTCGGGAGTAAATTTATCAAAGTTCAAAGAGTATCTTGCCAATGGTCCAACTTTATATGCACCTCGTTCTTTTAAGCGGCAGTGAAGTGATGTTGAATGCTCAACATGTTCTTCTTCAAAGTGATTATCAAAATCAGCAATATCAATGTCAAGTCCTCTATTAGACACAAGCCTTCCTTCATTGAGCGGATATTCATCCGGATGCCTGAGAGCAACAAACTCATAGTCCTGTTCAAAATCTGGATATTCCATTGAGGCTGTCAATTTAATCATATTATGAGCGGCTTCTTTTGCCCATTTTAAATTCTTTAGCAAAACCTGAAGATCTTTTTTCGTCGGAACTTTATAGAATCCACCTACCTTGACATTGACTGGGTGGATTTCACGTCCACCTAACAAAGCGACAATTTCGTTGCCGATTTTTTTTAATCTTAACCCTTCGTTGACAACATCAGGATAATCTTTTGCCATTTGAATAGCATCCTGATAACCTAAGAAATCAGGAGCATGTAACATATAAACATGCAAAACATGACTTTCAATCCACTCGCCACAATAAATCAGTCGTCGTAATTCTCGTAACCCTTTATCAATATCAATTCCAAGTGCCATTTCCATTGCATGTACTGACCCCATTTGATATGCAACTGGACAGATACCGCAAATTCGGGCGGTAATATCAGGAGCTTCATAATAATGACGGTCTCTCAAAAACGCCTCAAAAAAACGAGGCGGTTCAAAGATTTTGAATTTAACATCCTGCAATTTTTTATCTTTTATTTTCAAAAACAGACTGCCTTCGCCCTCTACTCTGGCAAGGTATTCAACATGTATTGTTTTTGTACTACTTTTGCTCATGGAAGATACTTTCATTTTTAAATTCTTCACTGTTGGCATTAAACCCACGGTACATTCTGATTAAATTTTCTTTTGATACACCCATTTCCTCAAGCTGATTGCTTAAAGATTTGACATTCGGATCTTCAGATGGACCAAAACAACTATAACATCCGCGATTATAAGCCGGACAGATAGCATCACAACCAGCATGAGTTACTGGTCCTAAACAAGGAATACCTTTTGAAACCATAACACAGATATTACCTCGTCGCTTACATTCCATGCAAACAGAATATCGTGGTATATTTGGTTTTCTCCTATTTAAATATGCATTACATACTTCGACCAGTGCATTTTTGTTAATAGGACAACCTCGTAACTCAAAATCAACTTTCACATGATCTTCAATCGGGGTTGAATTATTCAACGTTGAAATATATTCCGGTTTGGCATAGACAATATTAACAAATTCTTCTACATCCTTAAAATTTTTCAATGCCTGAATGCCTCCGGAAGTAGCACATGCTCCGATAGTTATCAGTGTTTTGGATATTCTTCGAATTTTGTGAATACGTTCTGCATCGTGGGCATTAGTAATTGAACCTTCGACCAATGATATTTCATACGGTCCCCGAACAATAGCACGAGTTGCTTCAGGGAAATAAGCAATTTCTATTGAATCAGCTATTGCCAATAAAGAATCTTCACAATCCAGGAGACTTAATTGACAACCATCACAGGAGGCAAACTTCCAAACCGCTAATTTTGGTTTTCCCGATGAACTAAAAGGCATATTAAATCTCCCTTTTCATAATTATGTCTTTTACCGTTTCATAATTAAAGACCGGACCGTCTTTACAGATTATCTTTCCAGTATATTGACAGTGACCGCACAATCCAATACCGCATTTCATATTTCTCTCAAGTGAAACATAAATATTTTTAGGAGCCAGTTCCCTCTGTTGAAGTGATATGGCTGTATAACGCATCATAATTTCCGGTCCACAAATAAATGCAGTCGTATTTGTTGGGTCAAAATTAGTGTTTTTGATTAATGTGGTAACTACTCCAACATTTCCCATCCAATTTTTACCTGTTCGGTCAACAGTTACATGCAGGTCAACATCAAAACGTCCACGAAGTGATTCAAGTTCTTTTTTGAAAATAATATCAGAAGGTGTCCGAGTACCATACAAAATTGATATTCGCTTATACTTTTCTCTATTATTCAAAACATGATAAACAACCGGACGAAGCGGTGCTAAGCCTATTCCGCCTGTCACAACAACAATATCTCTTCCCTCAGCCTGTTCTATTGGCCAATTTGAACCAAATGGTCCTCGTACGCCAATTATATCTCCGGCTTGAAGCCGTCGTATTGCTCTGGTAACATCTCCAACAACTCGAATTGTATGAATCAGTTTATCAGGCCTATCAGGATTGCCACAAATAGAAATAGGCACCTCACCGCAACCATGAACATAGAGCATATTAAATTGTCCAGGTTTAAATTGAAACGAAGTTTCACCTTCTACCGCGGCTAAACCAATGGTAAAAGTATCTTCTGTTTCTTTGTGGGTTTTCTTAATTACAAACATCTTCGGTGTCATAGCTACATTTGTAATCTGTGTGTCAATTGGCATGTTATTTGATAGGTTCATCATATATATCCAGTAATTGTAGCCGTAAAGCCATTAATTCATCTTCCATGATATTGACAAATCTTTTCATCATATCGTATCCCAACTCATGGTCTTCTTGACATTTTGTTCTCAGACAATTTCCATCCAAAGCAATCGCTCTGGTAAGCTCAATTGCACGGCAATCAAAATGTCTGAAATATGGGGCTACCAACCACGACCAGCCCATAACATCATTCTTGCCTAAAGTTTGAAAAACTATTCCACCTTTATGCGGACGGAAAACTTCCATTGCCAGTTTTCCCTCACGGATAAAGTAAATAAGGTCGGCT
>JAYEHE010000300.1:0-10608 GCA_034659415.1 Candidatus Zixiibacteriota bacterium
ATAAAACTAAAAGCTTCATTACGTACTAAACCATCCTTAAATTTTAATGCAGAATTTTTTTAACATACTCAGAAATTTAATAATTCATATTGAGGTTTCATTCTTTAAAATTACAATAAATCTATTTACTTGTCACGATTTATAATGAAAAGTAGCTTAGTAAATTTAAAATAATTACTTATCTTAATGATAATCATTAACTTAAGTAGATTCAAGATTATATATGGGGGGGAACTTCTGATTGATTTAATATGTTTAAAAATAAATGTTAACATGGTTTTAAATGGTATTTTATTAAAATAACTATTTGACTGATTCAATTAAATAGGTTATATTATAAAAGACGACAAATTTAGTATTATTTAAGAAGGAGTAATTTTGTGAAAAGAATTTTAACCACCAGTGTTGTATTGATTGTTGTGTTGGCATTGGCAACGGCTTTCTCATTTGCCGGTCCTGATTGTGGAGAAACTCATGCAACTAAAACAACCGCTTTAAAATCTTGTTCAACTGCAGATAAAACAGTTTGTGCTGAAAAATATGGAGTCTCTCCAGAAGAATGTGAAAAAATCTGTAAAGAATTAGGCGATAATTTTCAGTTGACTAAAATTTCTGTCAAAGGTATGACCTGTGGCGGTAGTGAAAATGACGTTACAACAGCCTTAAATGGTGTTGATGGTGTAAAAAAAGTTATTGAGGTCAGCCATAAAGATGCAATGGCTTTAGTTGCTGTTGAAAAAGGAAATGATAATTCGATGGCTTTAACAAAAGCTATTACTAATAAAGGATACAAGGCTGAAATCATTCCAACTGTTGCAAAAACCGCAACCACTGAAACTGTTTCTAAAACTTGTACTGCTAAAGAAAGAGCTTCTTGTGCCACTTCCTGTCCTTCTAAATCGAAAACTACTAAAAGCAAAAAAGCTTGTGGTGGTCACTAATCTATAAAAAAGATTACTTTTAAGCGGGAGTTTTTCAACTTCCGCTTTTTTTATATTTATCTGTTTTTATTATATACCAAATAGTTTGTAGCAATTTTATTTTGTCTGTAATATATTAGATTAAATGAAAAAATTTTCTGTTTATATAATTGTTTCTTTACTGATAGCGACATCTTGCGGTTATTCAGCTAAATATGCCGGCGAGTCGTTTTCTTTGGGTGTTGGCGGTAGGTCTTTGGCGATGGGCGGAGCGACAGTAGCAGGTCCTTTTGATGCTTTTACTGCTTATTGGAATCCGGCGGGAATGAATTATCTTAATTCAAGAATTGCAGGTGCGATGCATGCTGAAACTTTCGGTGATCTTCTTAATCATGATTATATATCGTATATTGATGCTCGTGACAAAAAAAATAGCCTTATAAAATCATTTGGGTTTTATTTTTATTATTTGGGTGGGGGAGGAATTAAAATAACATCACTTGATTTAAACAATCGTCCTTATGTAATAGACGAAGTTTCACATGGTGACTATTTGCTGGCGGCATCAATATCAGGGAAGATAAAAAATAAAATTGATTTCGGGCTTACTGGAAAAATAATCTACCGCGATCTGGGAACAGAAAAAGGTAAAGGTCTGTCAATTGATGCAGGATTGCTTTACAAATTAAGCCCGCAAATGAATTTCGGTTTAATGATTACCGATATAAGTTCGGGAATTATCAGATATTCAGGAGCAACTTTTGACGATGGTGCTAATTATGAATCAATAATCCCGACTGTCAAACCAGGCTTATTATTAAAAAAATCTTATAATGATTTCATCTTTAGGTTTGCAACCAGCGGTGATTTAAAATTTGAGAATTTTAAATCATCGGCTCAATATTGGATGGGTGCAATTTCTTTGGATACTCATTACGGGTGGGAATTATCATATAAAGAGATATTATTTGGTCGAGCCGGATTTGACAGGGGGAGATTTACTACAGGAGGTGGAATTGATATAAAAAATATCGCTGTTGACTTTGCCTATTTTCATCATAGTGATCTTGACGAAACATTTCGCATCTCTGCAAGCTATCGCTGGTAAGAATTTTTCACATATTAATTATCTTCGCTGATTACAAAACAAAATTATTTTTCTGCTACTAATTCTTCGAGGGCAGCTTTTGCTTCTGGGAATTTTATAGTAACTACAAACATTCCTCTAAGTTGGCCAACTTCATACCCTATTGCTTTATCATCAGGATATAATTTTGTTAAGGTATCTTTCAAGTCCGGTTCTAATTGCTCCAAAGCGCCATGACATTTTAAACAGAGCTGGTTTGTTTTGATTGCTTTATAATAATTAAATACTTTAGATGTATCACTGTCCTTCGTCCAGGTCTGTTCAGTTAACATGTCGGGGGGAGGAGTAGCTGCAAATTTGGTAAGAATCTCAAGTTGGGATGAGTCTGCTTTGTTTTCCGGGTTTCTGTTTTTATCACTAACACGTTTTATGGTAATAAATTCATTCGAATATTTACCCGCAATAATAGGTGCTTCGGTTTGACAAACATTGATGGCGTTAACCGCTCCGTCTTCGGTCATTGCTTTCATCAGTTGTCCTTTAAGCTCATCCATCATGTTGGCAATTAGTTTTTCAGATGCCTCCAGGCAGAGTTTGTCATCACTGTTTTGATTTACCTGAGTATTTGGAACGGCATCATCTTTAGTGCCACAACCTGCTAAAAGAAGAATAACAATAATGATTAAGATACAATTTTTCATTTTATCCTCCTGTAATTTATCTATTTAATATTTAGTAATTTTATAATAGGTAAGTCAAGGTTAAGATAAAAGATAGTTTAAAAATTTAATCCGATATTTATATAAAATCTGTCGGTCTCTTTATCAGCGATACCATAAGCAAATTCAAACGGTCCGATTGGTGAATCAATTGCAAGCATAAATCCTACAGCACTGCGGAGATTCCGGGTTTTGATTTCATCGGTATGAGTATAAACATCTCCTAAATCATGTCGAAACGAGAAATAAACGTTATAAGGCAGTTTTAATCTTAGTTCATTACTGAACATCAAATATTTATCACCCGATAATTGAAAAGTTCTGAACCCATAAAAAGAATGAATGCCGCCTAAATAAAATTGTTCTGATATTGGAAGTTCTGATGATAAACCTACTAAAAGTTTTGGGTGATAATTTAGATAGTTGCCGACTGGTAGAAATATTTCCATCAATAAATTAAAGCGAGAATATTCTTTGTCCCCTCCCAAAAACTTTCCTGCAGTTTGAAGCTCAGCATAATTTCTTGTGCCTTTATGAGTAAATGGCACCCTGTCCAGATTGTCCACAGATGACGCTATGGAAAAAGTTCGCAAATCAAATTGTGACGATTGTTCAGATGGAGGAACACGATATTTGTTGCTTTCAAAATTTAAAGTTCCGGTTACCGTTCCAAAGCGTTCAATTTGCTGTCCGAGTGATATTGCGAAACCTGTTTTACTTTCTTTTCTGATATGTAATTCTTCTTCGTTTTCATCATAAATCTGACGGTCAAGACTATTATATGATAATTTTATCTGAGCCGTAAGGTAAGTTGACCAGAGACGGTTGGCACGAAAAACACCATATATATTCTGTCGGTCAATAGCAAAACGATTATGTATTAAATATTCGAACCCCATACCAAACACATTATCATCAAGGTATTCTATAAACTCTTCGGATTTGTATTCATCATCCCAATGCCAACCCAATCGAATTTGTTGATATTTTTTTTCAACAACACCTATTTTTACAATTGAACCATCAGGGCTTTTCTTCAAACATAAAGAAACCTGATTAAATAAATCCGTTCCATAAATATTAGCCATCCCTTGAGAGGCTTTTTTAGTAGAATACGGTTCTCCTTTTTCTAACGGAAAATAGGATCTTATAAACCAGTCATGGGAGCGTTCATTATTTTCTACATCTATTCCGACTATAATTGCTTCGTCAATAATGATTATTATTTTTTTATTAATTACATCTATTTTAGTTTCTTTAACGCAAACTAAATCATTGCCTTCACTTTTATAAAAATCATTTATTATTTTATAGCCTTGATTGAACGCAAGAGGAATTAAATTTGTTTGTGTAAAATGAAATTGTTCCATCAATTGTGAATCAGAATATATAAAATTACCTTGGAATTCAAAATCATATTCGGTTAAGTTTATTTTTGGAATAAATGAAAATGTTAAATTGAAACTTGCATTGGTTATTTCCGCTTGAGTTACCGGCTCTAATTCAGCTGAAAATTCAAACAAATTATTCTCTTTATAATATGTTTTTAAAAATCCAATAAGATGATTTCGTGTTACTTCACGATTACTGAAATATTTTTGAATGAATGCTCTGGTTGAATCAGAAAAATTATTACATCGGACTGATTTTATAAAATATGATTTATTAAGAGTATGAGACTCAATTATATTTTTTATGGAATCGGCACTTTGTAATCCTATAGCATACCCGATAGCAATAATAGAATCTTTGTTGTCAAAATCAGATGATTCAAATTTTTCAATAGGTGGAGTTATAATATAATCAGCTTTGGATAATTCTGTTTTGAGCCTGTCAGCACTCATAATTGTTGTTACCTGATTGGCAATATCAATCGGATTACGAAGTTCGTCGCCGGTCAACAAATTACTTGCAGTGTTTATTGCAACCACAAAATCAACCGTATCAGAGATTGAACGAGCAATTTCCACTGGGATAGGCGTCAACATTCCTCCATCCATTAGGAGGTATCCATCCTTTTCTACCGGCGAAAACGCCAAAGGAAACGCCATTGTTGCACGCATCGCATCAGCCAAAGAACCATTATCTAAAATAATTTCCTTGCCGCTTATAATGTCGGTGGCACTGGTTCTAAATGGTATAGGTAATTTATCAAAATTTGACCCTGATTTATAATTGGCTTTAGTTGTTAAAGATGTTAAAAGTGAAGTTATTTTTTGCCCTTTGGTCAGTTCTTTTGGTATGACTGGTTTCCAATTATCGAACCTTATTGAAAAAAGATGCCGTCCGTGTTCTTCACGTTGAGTCAAAAACATTGTCTTTCGTTCAGGGGTATTGGAGAAAAGAGAGTCAAAGGCAAGCTGGCTAATTATTTTTTCTAATTCAGCAGGAGTATATCCCGAAGCATACAAACCTCCTATAATGCCGCCCATCGAAACTCCGGCAATAGAAGCGACATTAATATTTTTTTCTTCAAATGCTTTTAAAATTCCAATAGTAGATAATCCTCTTGCACCACCTCCGGAGATTGCCAAAGCGATTGAATAATTATCGTACTTTTCATCTGGATTTATCCCATTAAATCCACCGATGACAATTCTTTCTTTAGCTAAAGAGCTGGAAGATAGAATCAATAAAACCAAAAATATATGAAATCGACTAATTTTCACTTGCTATCCGACCGTCTATATAAGTTCATTACTTGTAAAGGTAAAATATACAATGGCAACAAACAAGGAACTAAAATTTATAAAATCCCTTCAGAATAAAAAGGGTCGTAAAGAAAGCGGTAAATTTATCGCAGAAGGTGTAAGGCTCTTAGAAGAAGCGGTAAAAAGTAAATTTTATCCTGAAAATCTATATTATTGTGATTCTGTTTTAACTGAACGTGCAAGGTTAGTTCTGAAAAGTTTTAAGAAACACCATGTATTAATTGATGAAATCAGTAAATCACAGTTAGATATGATTACTCAAACAGAAGAACCACAGGGAATTGTGGCTGTTTTTAAGACGCCTAAGAAAATACTTTTTGAACTTTATTGGCCCAAACATCGTAAATTACTATTGTGTGATAATATTTCTGACCCTGGTAATTTGGGTACATTGATTAGGTCGGCGGCGGCGTTTGGATTTGATTTGGTTATTCTAACAGGTAATTGTGCTGAACCATATTCTCCAAAAGTTGTCAGATCATCAGCCGGTGGGATTTTTGTTCCAGTAATTGCCGAAGGGAATATAGATGAAGTGTTAGGTTTTGTTGCTTCCGAAAAAATGTTATTGATAGCTACAGATTTAAAAGGAAAGACAGATAGTTTGCCATCCAATATTCGAAAAAGAAAAATTGTACTGGCAATAGGTTCTGAGAGTGAAGGTTTACCTGTTAAAATTTTAAGAAGAGCACATGTAAAATTAAGGATAGAACATAGCCGTAAAATTGATTCATTAAATGCGGCAATTGCCGGTTCAATCTTAATGAGCAAGTTATATAAGTAAGTTTGGAGAATAATGGTGATAAAAAAATTACATATCTCTTTTGCTGTTTTTTTTATGTCAATAGTTTCTGTTGTTTCAGCTCAGGAAATTTTCAAAGAAGAAAAGGGATTGTTTGCTACATCAGAAATTAAAATAAGTAAGCCAATTGAAAATAAAAACAATTTATTAATAAAATCTAATCCTGAAATAACAGGTAAAATTAATATTGTTGCGTCGCCAACAGATAAAGTAACTGTAAAATTTATAAAAAAAGTAAAAACAGAATCCCGTTCTCGTGCATATGATTATATTGATTTGGTAACAGTCAACCTGAAAAAATCTTATGAAGGAATTTTACTGACTTTAAGAGCACCCAATCCAGCTCCGTGGAATCTTGAAACAGAATCAGTGATTATAAATCTAACTATTACAGTTCCGGATAGTTGTGCGGTGGATATTGAGGCTTTTTATTTTGACGTTGATGCATCAGGACCTTTTTCAAAAATGATTATTCCCAAATCACTTGGGCGGTTAAATGTTTACGATGTTAACGGCATGGTGGATTTATCTACATCTAATCGAAAATTAACTTTGGAAAAAATTGTTGGAGAAATTTCAGCAAGCACAAGGAATTCAAAGTTGGAAGCTATAGATATTGTCTGTGAAAAAAATCAGGCAACTTTTAAAAATGATGGCGGAGAGATAACTATTGAAAATTTTACAGGACAATTTAATATAAAAAATAGTTATGCTCGTACTGATATTGAAAATTTTAATGGAAAAAATGGAAAGAGTTTTATCCGTAGTTTCTCAGGACCGGTACTAATAGATATCAATGAAATGACGGGTGGTCAGCTGATTATTTTAAACAGATACGATGATATAGAACTTATGGTACCAAGCCATATTGAGGCGGATTTTTCATTAGCGGTCGAAGAAAACGGCAAGATTGAATCCTCAAATTTAATCATAAGTCCTAATTTAATTGAGACTAACCGGCTTAATTTTGTTACTGGGCAGGGAAATGTAAAAATTACCGGATCAATTAGAGGTGATGGAAATATATTATTGATTGGCAAAAACGAGGATTATTAAAAAGTCAAGGATGACAAACAAATGAAAAAAATTCTTTTTATTCTTTTATTATTATTGGTTTCAAATACATACTCTGGCGAAAGAATCACAATTCCATCAGGTCTGTTTTATTATCAGCCGGCGGCATCGGTCTTTGGACCAGAAGCGGTATGGGTAAATCCTGCCGGATTGGCAAGGTATAAAACCAATTCATCTCAACTGATGCTTGAATATGTTGATAAACGATTTGCCAAAAGCTGGGGAACAGCCTCAACTGGTGATAAGTTAGGTTTTGCTTATCGTTATTTATATAATCACGGAGAACAGAATACCAAAGAATATACTTTTGCTTCCGGTGCTCCTTTTGGTAATTTTAATATTGGGCTGTCCTATCAATATTTCAAAGATGGTCCTGGTATTTTAGATAATCGTCATTTTTGGAATCTCGGTTTTTTGGGAAATTTTTCCGGTAAATTTAACTGGGCGGCGGTTTTTTATAACACGAATAAAAGCCAGATAAACAATGAAGTTACCGGAATAGAAGAAGCTACTGAAATAGAACAAAGATTTTCGCTTTCTTACCGTCCGTATGGGAATAGATTAACGTGTTCAGTAGATATGTTTTTATCAACTGGCACTCGTTTAAGTGATGCTGATTATGTTTATCATGCGGAGTATAGACCAACCCCCGGTTTAATTATTGATGGTTATATAAATTCTGATAGAGATTTTCAGGTTGGCGTAAAAGCAAATCTGTTGAAATATTTTATCGGAAATAAAAGTAAATTTGATAAACACGGCAATGGACAGAGTTCTACAATATTTATTGGCTTAACCAGCCTAAGACAACCATCGCTTATTAAACAGCCAAACCGGAGATTAAAAGTTTCTGTCGCTAATAGTATTTCAGAAAATCCACCCCAACCGATATTTGGTAAAAAAACAATTTCTTTCTCTGATTATATTTTAAATTTATATAGAGCCGCCGAAGACCCGTCAATCAATGAGATGATATTAAAATTAAAATCTCATTCTTTTGGTTTTGGTCAAGCTCAGGAATTTCGAAATGCGTTAAGTTATTTTCAGAAGCATAAAAAAAAAATTGTATGCTATTTAGAATCTCCTGATAATATCAGTTATTATATTGCATCGGTTGCAGATTCAATATTGATTCCTCCGGTTAGTCAGCTAAATCTAATAGGATTAAAATCAGAACTAACATTTTATGCTGGCACTCTTGAAAAATTGGGCATTAAAGCTGACATGATGAGGATAGGTAAATATAAAACTGCCGCAGAAATGTTTACTGAACAAAAATCCACTTTTGAAAATAAAAAACAGATAAATCGTATTCTCGATAATATCTATGATCAGTTTGTAGCCGGAATCGCTTTAGCCAGAGGAATAAGTTTGGATTCAACAGAAACTATCATTGATAATGGACCGTTTACTTCCGAAGAAGCTCTGAAATTTGATTTGGTTGACGGATTGACTTATGCCGATGAAATGTCAGATAATTTTCTTACCCGTATGCCGGAGATAACATTTATAAATTATCTTTCAGATACTTTAATAAATGATGATTGGGAAAAACTTCCTACAATAGCAATTGTAGCCGCTACTGGTGAAATAAAAGATGATTCTCAAACTATTTACCCTTTTGATAATTCGTCCGGTCTGACTCCATCTGCTATGAGAAAAGCTTTTAAGGGAGTTCTGAAAAATAAAGATATAGATGCTGTTTTATTTCGTATAAATTCTCCGGGCGGTTTTGCACTTGCCGCCGAAGAAATCTTTCATCAAGCAAAAAAAACATCTCATACAAAACCAACTGTGGTATCAATGGGAAACGTAGCCGCCTCCGGTGGATATCATATTGCAATGACTACTGATAAAATTTTTGCCAATCCTGGCACTATTACCGGTTCAATAGGAATTTTCGGCGGAAAATTGGATTTAAGCGGGTTGTATGATAAAATAGAAATGGGGAAAGAAATTTATACTCGCGGGAAATATGCCGGGATGCTTAGCTCGATTCGTCCGTTTACCGAAGATGAAAGAGAAAAATATTTTTCACACATGAAATCTTTTTATGATTATTTTGTAAGTTTAGTTGCGGAGAATAGAGACTTGACGATTGATTCTGTTAATAATTTAGGCGAGGGAAGAGTATGGACGGGACATGAAGCAAACCAGAACGGGCTTGTAGATAATATTGGCGGATTGAAAGATGCTCTTGATTTTATAGCTTCTGAGAATAATTATTCAGATTATAGAGTTGAATTATACCCTCAGAACAGACCGTTGTTTATCCTACCCGGGAATTCACTTCTAAGTGCGTTTGGGTCTTTTTTCTCAAAAAGTAATAAAGATGTAAGTATTGAGAAACAGATTATTGGAGATAATAATTACCTGTTCGAACGATTGCCTTATGATATAATTATTGAATAAAAAAATTGGTATTATTTTGTAATAGACAATTCTCAAGAGAAGGGAGAACTTCCTTTTTTTTGCTATGTTTATTCAGAAATTAACGAAGGTTTTGTTGAATTAATTTTATAGGAATTATTTCAATTATATAATCTTTTGTTGCCATATTACAATTGTTCAGTTTATTTGATTTTAAGAATTGGCTATTTCAAATTTATAGAACAAAATGTTTAAATAGAAGTTATAAATTATGACTGCTTAATTTAATATTACTGAATGATTGAGAGCATATAATAAGAAAGAACACATGAAAGCTTCAGAAGTTTTTGTCAAGGCTTTAGAGAATGAGGGGGTTGAATATATATTTGGTATTCCGGGCGAAGAGAATATTGATTTTATGGAAGCTCTCAGAAAATCAAAAATAAAATTTATTCTTACGCGTCATGAACAGGGTGCTGGATTTATGGCTGATGTTTACGGAAGGTTAACTGGAAAGGCAGGGGTATGTTTGGCAACTCTTGGTCCGGGAGCAACAAATCTTATAACTTCGGTAAGTGATGCTTATCTCGATCGGGCACCGTTAGTAGCCATAACTGGCCAGGCTGATACGCTTCGGATGCACAAGGAATCACATCAGTATATTGATATTGTTTCCATGTTCAAACCAATCACAAAATGGAATACTAGTATAGGTCGTTCTGATATGGTAACCGAAGCGGTCCGAAAAGCTTTTAAAATAGCTGAGACAGAAAAACCAGGTGCAACTCATTTGGAATTTCCAGAAAATGTTGCCGGTGAAATTTGTGAAAAACCAGAATTTTTTGATATTCGAAAAATCCGTCGTCCTGCTCCTGATTACAAAGCTCTCAATATGGCTATTGAACTTATTAGAAAAGCTAAAAAACCA
>JAYEHE010000301.1:0-10598 GCA_034659415.1 Candidatus Zixiibacteriota bacterium
CCATGACATCATTCTTGCCTAAAGTTTGAAAAACTATTCCACCTTTATGCGGACGGAAAACTTCCATTGCCAGTTTTCCCTCACGGATAAAGTAAATAAGGTCGGCTTCATCTCCATCATGGAATAAATATTCTCCCGGGTTAAACCGAACATTTTTAGCACAACCAACAATAAGCTCAATGTGCTTTTTATCCATTCCGTTCAAAAATGGATGTTCCACCAAATATGATTCTAAATTTTTCATATAATATCTCCGATTACTCTACTTCCTCGGCTTGAGCAGTTACTTGTTCTTGCATACTCCGCACTTCTTCGGTTATATCTATTCCAACAGGACACCAGACAATACAACGACCGCAACCTACACACCCTAATGTATCGAATTGTTCCTGCCAACTTGCTAATTTATGCGTCATCCATTGTCTATACCTTGATTTGATTGACGCTCGTATCGCTCCTCCGTGGATATAGGAATAATCCTTGCTAAAACAGGAATCCCAGGTTCTCACACGTTCATTATAATCTCCCGATAAAGAAGTAACATCCTCAATATTCGAGCAGAAACAGGTAGGACAAACCATAGTGCAGTTTCCACAAGAAAGACAACGTTTCGCAATATCTTCCCAATGCGGATGATTCAAATTCTCCAGCAACAACTCTTTCAGGTTTGTAGTATCAAGCGTACGTCCCATACTATTAGATACTGACTCAATTTTTTGTTCAGCAAATTGAATGTTTTCATCTGAAGCTTCTGATAGTGGCAATTCTTTTAATACTTTAAGACCATCCTTAGA
Source organism: Candidatus Zixiibacteriota bacterium (assembly GCA_034659415.1). Classification (GTDB taxonomy): domain Bacteria; phylum Zixibacteria; class MSB-5A5; order GN15; family FEB-12; genus QNAD01. The sequence continues at coordinate 795 of JAYEHE010000301.1, forward strand.
ACCTGCCTTAATTAAATAGTCATGATTACCGTTATCTATTAACTCGGTTATGGAAATATCAAAGCCTTTTTTTGCTTCCGGACCGGAACCGGTAGAAGCACAAAAACAACTGCTTCCAGATTCGGTACAATTCGTTGTGACAATAAAAAGGTTATCCCGCTGATTTTTATAATAGTTGTCAACATACTCACCCTCAATAAATATTTTATCCTGAATAAGTATAGCCTGCAACTCACATGGCTTAACACCAAAAAAAGCGAGCTTTTCAACAGATTCATTCTCTTTGATAATAGATATCTTCCCGTCAACTTTTTTTGTTTTCAAAATAGTCAGACGAGGAGGAAATAGATATTTTTTCAAAGAGAAAGGACCAACATTATACCCAAACAACGCTTTGTCATTTCGTTCTTTCAAACGATACGAGCCAGCCTCATGAATATCTGTTATTCCAATCGGAAGGTCGCTAATTCTGTCTAACTCGTCATAGATTATAGTATTATCTCTGACAGTCGGACCAATTGTTTTAAATTTTTGTTTTTTCAATACTGTTAATAACAGCTCTACGGCATCTTTATTAACAATATATTTTGTGTTTTTTTTAATTTTTAATTCTGTCATCTCATTCTATCACAATAGTTTATTTAAAATTCTAATTATTCTGTCTAAAATATGTGTATTACATATTATTATTCCCTAAATACTTTTTTTGCCATCTAAAACAAAATTACAATAATAAATTAAAAAAATCAAGTGAAATATTTCACAATTTTCAGATGTTACGTTATATAATTATTTTAGAAATCCTTTTATTAAATATTATTGATTTCTATTTACTTAACTATATTTTTAATGCTTAAAAAACGTATCAATGCCATGTATTTACTTCAACAAAAACTTTTTTAGTTTCTAAACCAAACTGTTAGATAAATTTTTCAAGAAAATATATTTGTGGACATTTAGTTAATTTTTAGTGTTCTTTTCACTTGGTGATTTTGGAAAAAACAGAGGAGATATTTGCTAATTGTCAAATTATGTTTTAAATAAAGCCTTAAAACTTATTCTTAAAATATTCTTAATTGCTATTATATTATATTTTGTCGGCATACAACTATCCAATAATATTGACGTAATCAAAAATTATCAATGGTCAATTGATCCGCTTTGGATAATAATATCAATAATAGCTCATTTAATTACTCTTCTTAGTTTTTCAAAAGTATGGTGTTTTCTAATTTCAGGATTTGGATATGATGTTCCGTTAAAATACGCTTTTAAAATCAGCTATATCACCAATCTGGGAAGGTATATTCCGGGGAAAATATGGCCTATTTTTGGGATGGCTTATTATGCCAAGAAGATAAAAATCCCGGAACAAACTGCTATCGCATCATGGACAATTGCCATGTTATTTGCCCTGCCTTCAGCCTTCTTTGTTGTTTTTGCAGGAATGTTAATCAAGCCGGGGTTTGTTGAATTTCTATTACCTGATGAATATAAGGCAATTTTTTATATATTTGCCTTATTTACTTTTCTTACTTCTCTGATTCTGATAATCAAACCGAAAACTGTTTTTAAATTATATAATTTTTTATTAAGATTATTAAAAAAATCCGAAGTTAATTTCAAGCTCAGCCCCTTGCTTGCATTAAAAATATTTTTGGGTTACTCAGTCTGTTGGATTTTTTACGGCATATCATTTTATTTTTTATTAAAATCATTAGGACCAGCAATCGGGATTGATATTTTTCGACCTATAATAATTTTCGTCTTGGCTTATCAAATTGGATATCTTGCCTTTTTTGCACCCGGCGGCATCGGTGTCAGAGAATTGGTACTTACAAAAGGGCTGTCACCCTTTTTCGGCGATGTAGCTATTGGTGTATCTATTGTTGCCAGAATATGGAACCTGATAGTTGAGATTATTTCAGCTCTGATTGCATTAATCATCAAAATCGATAATGAAAAATCATAATAAAAACATAATTATAAATTACCAAATTTTATTAATTCTTTTATGAAAAACACAAATCTAAAAATCGGCGTTAGTTCCTGTTTGTTGGGAGATGAAGTTCGCTACGATGGAAGACATAAGCAGATGCGATATATCACTGATATTCTCAGCAACTATTTTACACTTATTCCGGTTTGTCCTGAAGTTGAAATTGGCATGACTGTCCCTCGCGAACCCATATGGTTGGTTGGCAATCCTGAAAATCCTCAAATGGTTGGTGTTGCAACAAACAAAAACTGGACTAATGTTATGTTAAGTTTTTCAAAAATGAAAATCAAAGAACCAGATTATTTAGATTTAAGCGGTTTTATTCTTAAAAGCAAATCTCCTTCCTGCGGAATGGAAAGAGTAGGAGTACTTATTCCTTCTAATAAAATAAAAAAATTAGGAATAGGTATATTTGCCAGGGAGCTAATGAAAAAATATCCCCTTTTACCTGTAATTGAAGAAAAGAAATTAAATTATTTACATCTCAGAGAAAATTTTATCTGCAGAATATTTTCTTATGCCCGTATTCAAAAACTATTAAAAAATAATTTCAGTAAAAAAAGATTTATCGAATTTCATTTTAATCATAAATATCTGATGATGGCTCATAGCCCAAAACATTACACTCTTCTGAAAAAATTAGTAATTGAAATTGATAATATGAAACCTGCTGATTTTAGAAATGAATACGAACGATTATTTATGGAAGGATTAAAATACCAAGCTACAATCAAAAAAAATTACAAAGTTCTATATCAGATAATAAATTTGATAAGAAAGCAGATTACTATTACAGAAAAAGAATATCTTTTAAGAACAATCGATGACTATCAGAATGGCATCACTCCCGTTCAAATACCGATAACTCTTCTCAAATATTTCATTGAAAAATATGACATTCAAAATTTAAAAAATCAATTATATCTAAATTCCAATCCCGTAGAAATAAAACTACGTTATACTGTTTGATTTTTTTCAAATTCATAAAATATTTTCAACAATGTTTCGCATTTAGCTTTCAATTTTACCAGTTGCTTTTTCCCAGTCAAAATAGGCATTTAAGTACTCAAATATTACTACAAAATATTTGAGCTGTGCCTGATCCATAACAACCCGACTGTCTTTTAATTCCAGCTGAGTAGTTAATCCGGCTTTTGAAGTTGATTCAGCAATTGAGAAAGCTTTTTTAGCTGTTTTCAAAGTAACTTTTGCAGACTCAATCCGTTTGTATGCTTCTTTTAATCTTAAAATTATATTTTTTAACTCCAAATCAATTTCATCTCTTTTTTTCTCAATAGATAATTGGGTTTTACTTAACTCAATTTTTGCTTGTTGTATTTTGGCAGAGGTTGCCCCACCAGAAAAAATCGGGACAGTCAAATTAAGTCCAACCATATAACTATTATTTTCATCTTCAAATTTGAATTGATCAGATTGCGATGAAAAAGCATAAGTAAAGTATCCTGATAATTTTGGGAAATGTTCAGCGTTTTGAGCCTTAACTCCGGTCATGCGAAGTTTTTCCTCCCACATCATAGCATTATAGTCAGAACGCTTATTGAGAACATCATTCATTATAAGTTCTTCCGGCATCTCCGGAATTTTCTCCAGAGATCCTTCAAGAGTAGTTAACTCACCTGTTTTAGCACCTGCAAAATCTTCAAGATTCAAAAGAGCAATATTATAATTCCGCTTAGCCTCTGATGTTTGAGGAATCATATCCCGATAACGAACTTCCGCTTGAAGTAATGTAAATTCAGACACCAAACCATTTTCAAAAGCGTTCTGCATTTCCGAATAATTCTCAAATGCGTTCTTTTCAGATTCTTGTGAAATTTCCCAGATATGTTTCAAAAGTAATGTTTGATAAAATGCTTTTTTGGCATATGTTATTATTTCATCAAAAGATGCATCATATACAAAACCAGTAAGTTTATTATATTCGTTAGCGGCTCTGATAGCATAGAATACTGACCCGCTGAAAAGAGTTTGATTTACATTTATGGCAAAACGATATTCATTGTTCTTGTTAATTTTGAATTTCGATGTACCCTCGCCACCCATAGCACTTAAATCTGCAAACATATATAAACTTGAGAGGTTTCTATTGTATCCAGCCGAAGCAGTAACCGATGGCAACACACCTGAAACGGCATCTTTTTTTGTTGCCTTGGCAAGTTCAAGCTCTTTATGGGCAATTTTTAAATCTTTGTTATTCTTTTTAACCTGTTCTAAAAAATGACTATAATCGTATGTTTCCGAACGAGTCTGGTACGTTATAGATAAAATTAGACAAAATAGAACGACAAATATTTTACGCATTACTGATTCCTTTATCAATTTTCTGAGTTTTCTTAGATCGTGAGAAAATATTGTACACTGACGGTATAACTACTAAAGTTAATAAAGTTGAAACAATCAGACCGCCAATACTGATAATCCCCATTGGTTGCCTCATCTCCCGACCGGCATCACCCATCCCCAAAGCCATCGGCATCATACCAAGAATAATTGCTATCGATGACATAAGAATCGGACGCATCTTAACAGGAGCCGCTTCAATAAGTGCTTCTCGGATTGATTTGCCCTGTTCTCTTACCAGAACATTTACATAATCCAAAATCAGAATTGCATTGTTAACAACAATCCCCAATAGCATAACAATAGCCATCATTGAAATAACATTCATCGTTGATCCGGTTATAAGCATGGCAAAAATTACACCCATCAGAGCTAACGGAAATGTTCCCAAAACTAATAACGGCTGAACCAGATTTTCCAATATTCCGGCAAGTAACATATATGTTAAAATAAATGCTAAAATCAAGGCGCTTAACATATCAACAATAGTTTTATTCATCATTTCCGCATCACCGCCCCAGTCAATTTTGTAACCAGAGGGAAGAATTAGTTCATCAAGATAAACATCAATCTCATCCATAACGGTACCCATCGAAACCCCGGGAGCCGTAGCGGCAGTAAATTGAATAGCTTTATATTTATCAATATGCATAATTGTGCTGAAACCTTCAGTAAATTTTAAATCTGCCAGTTGTGAAAGAGTATAGCTTCTGCCATTGCCAAATACAGATAATTTGCCAAGTTTTTCCGGTGTATCAAAAGATGCATCATCTGTAAGGATACGTATATCATATTCTTCCCCATCATCCCGATATTGTGTGGCAACCAAACCGGTCAGGACTCCTCTAAGCTGGATAGCAATATCATAAATTGTTAAGCCGGCATCGGATATTTTTTTACGATTAGGAAATATGGAAATCTCCGGTTTACCTGAGCGAGAGGTTGTGTTCAAATTTATTATTCCGGGAACTGTTTTTACCTTATCAAGAATATTATTTTTTATTTTTTCAAGTTCAGCAGTTTCCTGCCCTTTCAAATAAAACATAATCGGTGCTCGATCAGGACCACCCATTGATGAAATAGCTCGTGCCCTAAATTTTATATTGGGAATATCTGAAAGTTTTTTGATAAAATCATTTGCTACTTGTTCGGTAGTAACAATCCGTTCGTTAATATCAACCAGCTTAATTCCCATCAGTGACATATTGGTTCCCTTATCAATATCACTAACTTTTCCCAGTCTGGTTAAAATATGCTTAACATTTTCATCTTCTTTCAATCTACCTTCGATAAGTTGGATTATTGCCGCAGTCTGTTCAAGCTCATAACCATTCGGAAGTTCAACCTTGATACTAATATCACCTTCATCTACAAAGGGAAAGAATTCAAATCCAATATTACCTGCAATAGAGAAAGAACCAACTAACGCTATTAAAGAAATAAGTAAAACAGCAACTGACCTTTTTTTCCCTTTTAATAAAGCCGATAACATTTTTTTATACCAACTCTCTAAACCGGACAACCTATCTTCAATAAAATCTCCAATTCCACGTTTCTTCTTTTTATTTTCATTATTTTCAGAAAGAATTAAAGATGCCATCATCGGAGTAAGCGTAAATGATATTATCAAAGAAAACAGAGTTGCAAACGTAACAGTCAGAGCAAACTCTTTAAAAAATTGTCCAACCATACTCGACATATTTGCAACAGGTAAAAAGACAGCGATATTGGTTGCTGTGGCTGCTAAAACCGCAACCACCACTTCCGATGTGCCCACCGAAGCGGCTTTGGCATTATTCGCACCCATACGTTTATGACGGAAAATGTTTTCAATTACTATTACCGAGTTACTTACCAATATTCCGATTGCAGTTGACAACCCCATCAATGACATAATATTTTTTGTAAAGCCAAACATCCCCATAAACAAAAAGGCAGAGAGAATTGACATCGGCATCGCAAGAGCAACAATTATTGTAGAACGGACATCGTGCAAAAACAGTAGCATCACCAAACCTGTCAGAAGAATACCTAATATTATAGTTGAAATAGTATCATCCACAGTACTCTTGATAAATACCGAATTATCATTGACAATATCCAATTTTAATCCCGCGGGTAAACTTGCTTCCAACTCCGGTACAAGTTTGTATATAGCCTTAGCAATATCAACCGTGTTGCCTTCGCTGTTTTTTATAAGACTAAAAAGAACGATATTTGAATTTTGAGTTTTATTTATATTATTAAAGAACGATGTTCTTTCTCTGACCTCGGCACCTACATCTTTGATTTCTGCAATATCCCCTAATTTCTTATTGCCGAACAATGTGGGGACTTCGGTATCGGATAATTCCTTTAGACTTTTATATTCCCCCGAAGAACGCACTGTATATTCCTGAGATTTCTGTTTAAAACTTCCACCCGGAAGATCAAGATTATTTGCACCGATAATTCCTGCTAATTGAGATAAATTAATTTTATTTTGAAAAATTGTTCTATCAGAAAGAACAACCTGAATTTCTCTTTCCTGACCACCGACAACAACTGCCCTTGCTACACCTTCAATTTGCGAAAACCTATCTTTGATTTTCTTGTCAGCAATATCCCATAATTCTGTTGGTGATAAATCACCAGTCAGAATAACATCAACTACCGGGATTTCCTGAATATTAAATTTCTCAACTATTGGAAGGTCTGCATCTGCTGGAAGTTCGTTTATTATTTTATCAACTTTATCTTTTATTTCCTGATTGGCAATATTAACATCTTTGTCGAGTTCAAACTTCAATATTATTAAAGAAACACCTTCCATCGAATAAGATGTCATAAGCTCAATTTTACTGACCGATGATACCGCATCTTCAATCTTTTTTGTGATCTGAGTTTCGATTTCTTTAGGACCTGATCCTGGATAAACAGTTTGAATTGTAACATAAGGGATATCAACATCAGGTGTCAAATCAAGTGGCATCCCCAAATAAGCAATACCTCCGAAAAGTAAAAATACAATCAGAAACATGCTCATCATAATGGGGCGTTTAATAGATATATCTGATAAAAACATTTATTATTCTCTTTCTTAACTTACAAAAATTGTTACTCTATAATTTTTATCTTTTTACCATCTTCCAAAAGCATCTGTCCTTCGACAATCAATCCGTCACCTACTTCCAACCCATTGAGAATTTCTATATTGATACCAGAAGATTTTCCTGTTACAACAGGAACTTTTTTGGCTGACCCATCATCATTTATAAATACATAATGGTTGTTATTTTCATTGATAATATTTTTTCGCTCGGTTACAATAGTTGAACTGTTATCGTAAGTCAAAATATTAATTTTAGCCGTTACTCCAAACGGAATATTTTTATCTATATTATCAAACTCAACCATAACTGCAAAAGCCTGCCTCATTTTATTCATTGATAAATCAACCTGTGTCACCAAACCATTAAGAGTAATATTATTCCAAACCGCTTGAGCCTTTTGTCCTTTTTGAATTTTAACAATATCTAAATCAGATACCCAAACTCGTGCTTTAAGTTTTTCCATCTGGGCAATTGAAAACAGTTCTTCTTCTTTATCAATATTTTCAGCAACTTGCACATTGATTCTGGTAATTACACCACTTATAGGTGCTTTAACCTGAACACCCTGCCTCACAGCATCCCAATTTGCCTGAGCAATTTTATAATTAGTTTTGGCATTATCATATTCCTGTTTAGACAATCCACCCGATTCATAAAATGATTTCATTCTTTCGAAAGTAGATTTTGAATTTTCAAAAGCTAATTTAGCCTGATAATAATTAGCCGATGGATTATCGGTTGGAAATGATAATACTATTTCATCTTCCTTAACATAATCACCAACATTGAAATATATTTTTTCAATTTTATCAGCAATTGAAGCATAAGCTGACGTTTCCTTATAGCCTGTTAATTCAGCATTAAATTCCAATTGGCTGGAAAAATTAACCAATTCAATTTTCTGAATTTTTACCGGAACCCCTTCGTCGGCATATATTTGCTCTAAATTTTTAGTCTCTGTCTCATTATTACTACAACTTGTTATTAACAATAAACTTATGAGCATACTGAAGATGATTAAAATTCTATTTTTCATTTATTTCTCCTTAAATTATTTCTATAATAAATATGTATATACATAAAAATATATAAAAAAGTTAACACCTGCAATCTGGTTCTAACCTGTCAGCAATGTTATGCAACAGTTCTGCTGTATTTTCAAATTGCTTTTGATCAATATCTCCAATCAATACTTTTTGAATTTCCATTCCCAGTTCAATAGTTTCTTTTAGTTTTTCTTTGGATTTATTAGTTATGTATATTTTTTTCTGACGATTGTCATTTTGGTCCGGGACTCGTAACACATAATTTTTTTTCTCCAAACCGTTTACCATTCTTGAGGTTGTCGAGCTATCACGTTCCGTTATTTCTGATAATTGCTTTATGGACATACCGTCAAATTTTTCCAAAATATTTAAAACCATTACTTGTTCCATTGTTAAGTCATAATTATTTTCGGCAAGTTTATTTTTTGACAAACGTTTTATAATAAACCATAACCTCCCTACCCCACGAATAAACATTTTTCGATTTTCTATATTTTCCATATTAACCTCATTTAATTTAACTACGAGCATAATATATCATTGTTGCATATGCAAGTATTATTTTCATGAATATTTTGATTTTCAAATAATACATTCACCACAACCACGACAACACCATATAATACATTGTATTATATAGCATTACAAGATATTATGACAATATAATAATCAGATATATTTTATGTTTTCCAACAAACCAACAAAAAGAAAATATATTATTGTATATACAGCACAAATGTTAAGGAATTAGTTTAGTGAAAAATTGATCAATTTTTGTTAGAAGTAATTAGATAATCTGATTAATTGATTAAACAGCAATTACTATCTGTCAAAAAATAGCTTGTACAATTTATTTGAGCGGTTAATTTGTATTTTTGCATACAAAATTTAGGAATATTAAATGAAGAAAAAAAATAAAAACACTAATGCACCAAAGATAAAAAAAAGAGCTTTTGATTTAACAGACAAGAAATATTTTACTCCTGTTGCTTTTTTGATTATTTTCATAGCTCATCTTATACTTTTTTCAGAATTTATTTTTTCAGATAAAATGCTTCATGGGTCAGACCTTTTAAACGCCGGTATTTTCTTCCGCTCTTTCTTAGTTGATTCAGTTTTAAATAATGGAGCAGTTCCGCAATGGAACCCATATATATTTGGTGGTTTGCCGTTTGTAGAAGCTTTTCACGGCGACCTGTTTTACCCTTTATCAATGATAAAGTATTTTGGCGAGCTGTACCGGATGTTGGGGATGATTTTATTCTGGCATATATTTTTAGCCGGTATTTTTATGTATCTTTGTGCA
>JAYEHE010000302.1:0-2451 GCA_034659415.1 Candidatus Zixiibacteriota bacterium
GCATTTTTTACAACAAGAAGCCATAATGAAGATTTAAAAAAAGCTAAGAATGAATTTGCACACTGGAAAATAAAAGCATCCCTCAAATCTTCTTATACGAAGTACGATACACCTTATTTAAATATAACCTTTAAACTTTAATTTGATGATGCTAAAAAATAAAATATATATTGTTATTATAATTTCTCTTTTGGGTTTTAACTTAAATGCTGTTGAAATTAACGAAGGACCGATACAAAAAGAATTTAGACAATCTTTAAATCAACCTCTGTTTGCAATGGCAGAGGGATTTGATGATTTCAGTTCAGAGTATAATAATGAAAATTTGAAAAGCTCAAATAAATCAACATTTAAAGCCGCAATATATTCTTTGGTTTTGCCCGGAATGGGGGAGTACTATCTTGATAAAAGAGCTAAAGCGAAGTATTATTTTGGTGTTGAAGCGGCTTGTTGGATAGCATATTTTTCATATCGCACTTATGGCAGTTGGAAGAAGGATGATTTAATTGATTATGCTAATATGCACGCTAATGCTAGTTTGGAAAATAAGAGTGATGAGTTTATCGATATGGTTGGATTTTACGGTGATATTTATCAATTTAATGATGCCGGTCGCGTTGGCGATAGAGATCGTCCGTATTTAGCTGATACTCCAGACAACCATTGGTATTGGCAGTCCGAAGATGATCAGGCGGTATATAGAAATTTAAAAAATCGCAGTCGTGAAGCGTATCGGAGGTCTAATTTCGTTTTAGGAGTTGCGATTGTAAATAGAATTGTATCAGTTGTTGATGCTATTCGTGATTCAAAAAGATTGCAACGGGAAATTGACTCATTTTCTAAAACAAAAAATAAAAAAATTAAGTTTGATATTAATCCGCTCAGTATCGATAATCAGGTTAGATTAACCTGGTATCCCGGATTTTAGTTAATGAAAAACATAGTTTTTATTTTTTTGATTTTATTAAATTTTTCTTCTTGCACTCGCAGTTATAAACCTATTGAAGAAATTGCGAATGTCAAAAAACCATTAATGCTCATTGTTAAGCATGAAATATCAGGTATGTATTTCAATCAAAAAATTAATCGACCCTTTAGTATGGCTATTGATAATAATGGGTATATATATATTGTCGATGCCGGTAATAATCGTCTTTTAAAATTGGATTCGCTATATCGTCAGATTGCTGAGATAGGCGGGCAGGGACATCAAGCTGGACTTCTGGACTTACCACAATTTATTTCAATTGATAATAATTTGAATTTGATTGTGAGTGAGGAAGGAAACCGGCGATTAAGCCGTTTTGATTCGAAACTTAATTTTATAGGTAAAATTGATTTCTTCGATTTTGATGATGAACTTGAATATGGTTTTCCGTCTGGGATTACTACATCTGAGTATGGAGAAATATGGGCGGCTGATAAAGAGAAAAATAGATTGGTTATATATGACAGTTTTGGCGTATTCAAACAGACTGTCGGAGATTTTGGATATTCCGGAGGACAACTCTACTCTCCTGAGGAAATTATCAGATATAAAAGTAATTATTTTGTATGTGATGGCGGAAATAAACGGATAATCGTTTATGATGAGTATGGAGACTATCTTTACAATTTTAAACAATCTTCCATGCAATATCCAATTGGGGCGGCAATTAATGACAATATTTTGTGGGTTGTTGATGTAGCCACGAACTCAATCTTTTCATATTCTTTGAGAGGCAATTTGATGAAAAAGTTTGATTCTGATATTGTCGGCAGTGAAGTTCCCTTGAAAGAACCCACAGATATTTTTGTTGGGAAATATGGAAAAGTATTTATCTGTGATAGTGGCAATGACAGAATTTTAGTTTGTGAGATTTTAACGGAATAAACGAAGCTCTAATGATTAAGTTTGATTTCAGAAAACATATTCTCTTATTCATTTTTTTTTGTTATTTTTCATACCTGCTGATGCCAGTCAGATAATTCTAATTGGTAATCAAATTAAATCTGATATACATATTAATTCTTCACTTATTTACACCAATTCAGATAGTTTGATTTTGAACGGGAAACTATTAATACGTGATATTGATTATAAATTTGAATCTTATAAGCAGTCTTTCTCCTTAAATGAAAATATTATTAATGAAATAAGAAATTCTCCTGTTGAAGATAGTCTGATAGTTCAATACAAAGAAGTTCCTGCGTGGCTTACAAAAACTTTTGGTCTTCCGCTTCCCGAGTTGACACCACTTTTTCGTGATAACAATGAACCGATTTCTATTCTTAGTGACCTGAAACCTTATGGTAAAAATAATATTATTATAAGTGGCGTGAAAACGTTTAGAGTTGAATCTCACACAAATGGGAATGCTACTTTTAATCAATCTCTGGATTTGAATATTTCAGGAAATATTGATAAAAGAACAATTATTACTGGATCAATCTCCGATAGGGGTTATTCTC
>JAYEHE010000303.1:0-2439 GCA_034659415.1 Candidatus Zixiibacteriota bacterium
GAAAACTCCATCCCCCCTGTTTGCAAACCACGATATTTTATCATCATTGGAAGATGCTACGACAATATCCATGTCACCGTCACCATCTATGTCAACTGAAAAAACCGATTCAGGATTTTCTACTGTAGGCTCATAAATCAAATGCTTTTCAAAATGTATTTGGCCATATCCTGTAATTGGAAATGAAACCAGAAATAGTAATATGTATTTAAATGTTTTCATAAATTACAAATTTAATTCTCCATCCGGAAAAAAACCGGATGGAGAATATTCCTATTTACTTATCATTATTGATTTTTGTTTCTCAAAATCAGTTGTTGATATAATTAACGAATAATTGCCATTTGAAAGATCAGTAAGACTTAACCGATGTCTTTGTTCACCCTCTTTTAAACTGATTTCAGTGTTATGGACCAATTTACCAATACTATCGTATACTTTAATATTTGCTTGTATTGCTTTGTTAGAAGATATTTCAATATAAAAATCACCTTGACCCGGATTTGGGTAAACATCAAATTCAAAAATTGCCTTGACTTCCTCTTCAATTGGTTCATTAAAGCCAACAATTGAAACTTTCTTATTTGCAAAATATTCATCGCCCTGTTCCCAGTTTTTGAACTTGTATTGTTTTGTTGAATTCTTGTTTGCATTCCATACTTCAAATGTAACACTTTCTCCTTCTGCTAGATTTTCAACTACATTGGGTGTATAATAATCATCCCCATGAATCGTGATTGCTGTTGCACCTCCTGTGAAAACCTGTTTTCCTACTAACTGGCCATTTTCGCCGAGGGCGGCTATTTCATCGCCGGGTTGGGGTGGGGTTCCAAGACCTGACAGCTTTTGAAAACCTGTCAGGTATGTAACCGGCCATGTATGGGAATAAGTTAAATGCTGGTTGTAATTCATTGCTTTTTTTTCGTTTGTTATTTTCTTATATTGATTACACCCCTTTGGGGCTGTTTTTATCTTCAATATTTGCACACAGGGCTATACCCTGTGCTAATGATTACACCCCTTTGGGGCTGTTTTTATTTTCACTATTTGCACACAGGGCTTATACCCTGTGCTAATGATTACACCCCTTTGGGGCTGTTTTTATCTTCACTATTTGCACACAGGGCTATACCCTGTGCTAATGATTACACCCCTTTGGGGCTGTGCAAAATACAAAATCAATATCATATCTTTGTTATTTTCCATGTAATAATTTTTTCTCCTGTTGTTATCCTCAAATAACAAACACCTGCTCTTACGCTGCCCATATCAAGTTGTTGTGTAAATCCTGTTATTTTTTTTCTGATGATTTCTTTTCCCTGTATATCATAAAGTTGAATAATACTTGAACCCGTCATTTGATTACCAAACCCGATTGTAACAAATTCGTTTGCAGGGTTTGGGTAAACCGGGATTCCTGAATTTTCAAGCTGAACAAGCCTTTTTTTTGATACGTTCTTATCAGAGACTTTCAAGAAAACAGGAGATTTCGTGCTGACACTACTTAATCTTTTTTGATAAAAAAATCCTCCTCAGCTTTTCAACTTCTTTTTCTTCAAGTCCCGTTACATCCGAAATGGTGTCATTGTCGAAGCCTTTTTTTATTAAGTTTAATGCGACCTTTCTTTTTTCTTTTTTTAAACCCTGTTCAATCCCTTGTTCAATCCCTTGTTCAAGTCCTTGTTCAAGTCCTTCTTTAATCCCTTCGGTCTTAAGTTTCATTGCTGTCGAGACAAATCTCTTTTCGGCTTTTTTCGATATTGTTTTCATCTTTTCTAAATATTTATGGGTGTCGATACTTGTTGCATAGAGCAAATATGCCACTATGGACTCAAAAAACATTTCACCCTGCTCTGTGTTCAATAATTGATTTAAATTAGAAAATATTTTATTTATTTCCTGCAATATCATTTGTTCGTCAAAGATGTTTTTCATTACCATAATACCTATCTGTAATTGCAGGTTTTCAAATAGGCTAATTATTTGGTTATCTGTAAAGTCAGATGTATCAATTAGTTGATAGTCAAACTTTGGTATGAACCTTTGCAGGATGTTGTCTAATCCGTGAAAATACTCCTCGAATGGCTTGTTTGTCCACTTTGCTTTTCCGTGATAAAATATTATTGGTATCACTAATGTTAGTTTTTGGCCGTTATTGATTTGTGTCCACCAAATTTTAAGCATATACCCCAAAAGTTGCAAATGGGGAATTGTCGGGATATTGCTTTTATGTTCAAAAAGCAAAGATATTTTAACAGTTGTGTGTTTCCCGTATTTGCAGTTATAAACTATGTCCGACCAATTTGTCCAAAGATTTGTGTCAACATATTCTGTTTGGTCAAGTTCCAATGTTTCCAAACGTAAGTTTTCTGTAATTTCGGGAGGGAAGGTTTTTTTAACAAACTCCATTACCTCATTTTTCCCTGAAAACATTTTCTT
>JAYEHE010000304.1:0-10528 GCA_034659415.1 Candidatus Zixiibacteriota bacterium
ATTTTTAGATAAAAGAGTCATGCAAGCCTTGAATCAGCTCAAAGATTATAAACTTGAAGAAGTTCCATGTTTATTTTTGGAGTTTCATGGTCCTCGATCGACCATAGATTCAAACTTGGAATCAGTGAAACTAATTTGTGAAGAACTTAACGCTCAGGAATTAAAATTAGATGATGGTTTGAATCCGTGGGAAATTAGGCATTTTGTTACAGATGCGATAAAACACCTAAAACCTGGCTATACAATTATTAGAAATGATGTTGCTTTTCCTATCTCCCACCTTCCGGAAATGGTTGAATTATGTTACAAACTTGGCGATGAAAATAATATCATTATTCATACTTTTGGACATGTTGGGATGGGCTTACTGCACGCTTTACTTTTAGCTGATAAAAACAATCAAGAAGAATGGAATACAGCTATCAGAATCAACGATGATATCATTAAAAGAACTATTGAATTAAACGGAACTATTTCAGGAGAACATGGTATTGGAATCGGACATAAAAATCTAATTGAAGACGAACACGGATTATCAGTCGAATACATGAAAAAAATAAAAAAGCAGTTTGACCCTGCTAATATCCTAAATCCCGGTAAAATATTTGACATTTATTAAGTAAATAATTATTTAAAATTAAAATCTCGTAACTTAATGATATTCAATAAGTATTGTTCACAAAATCAACCATTTGCAAACTTGACAAATTAGATAATTTGTTTATAATGCTTATCTAAATGGAACAAATAACATATTTGTAATTATAATAACATATGAGTAGAAATTTTTTACATATACTAATAGTCATTTTGGTAATGACAGCTAATTTATCAGCTGGGTCAATGCTTGAGATACCTAATAATAAATTTGATTTTGGCTACACTGCTCAAAATTCTACACTCGTTCATTCTTTCTGGTTCCACTCAACAGGCGATGATACTTTAAAAATCAACGAAATAAAAACAGGTTGTTCTTGTGCTTTAATGCCTCTCGAAAAAGAATGGATTGCCCCCGGAGATAGTATGAATGTTGAAGTTACATGGGAAATTAAAAGAAAATTAGGACCCTCAGGGAAATATCCTTATATTTACACAAATGCTCAAGAAGACCCTTTCCGTATCGGTTTGGATACCAGGGTATTTAATAAATTTAATGATGTATCTAACCTTTATGTCATTAAACCATACAAAGCTGAATTAGCCAAAGTCGCCAACAAGAATATTGATACTGTTGAAATTGAATTTATTAGCAAATATGATTTTGACCTTCAGATTGTTTTAATTGATTCAAATGTTGATGAGTGTGAACTGCATATTCCTGAAATTCTGGTGGCTAATGACACTGTTTTAGGAAAAGTAATTATTAAAAACGAATTCAAAGACAAAGAATTTATTGGATCTTTTACTATTGGATTTTCTGATAAAAAACAAACGCGTATTACTATTCCGGTAAGAAGAAAAATTTATAATTTAAGTTCCGATAAGTAATGACGAATTAATATAAAAGGTTAATACTATAAAAATAGGAAACAGATAAAAAATGAAACGAATTCTTATTGCATCATTAATTATAGTTAGTTTAAGCCTCTCTTCTGCTTTTGCGGCTCCGAGATTAACTATTGATGAGGATGCCTTTAATTTTGGTTATGTCCCTCAGAATTCAAAAATCTCTCATGTTTTTTGGCTTAAATCCACAGGAGATGACACTCTCAAAATTTTAAAAGTAGTGCCTGGCTGAGGATGCACCAAAGCTCCTCTTGACAAAGAGGTGTTAGCTGTCGGTGACAGCACAAAATTAGAAATTATTTTCTCTACAAAAAAATATAAAAACCGTGTCTCAAAACGTCCTCGTATTCAAACTAACTCAGGCCTTCCGAATAAAACTGTTCAAATCATCTCTCATGTCGTAGCCAGACCGGATTCGACTTACCCAGTCATTATTAAACCTTACAAATTGAACTTATCTCAATTTACCGAAAAAGTAAGAGATGAAATAAATTTTAATATCACGAATGTATCGGAAAAGGATTTGGAAATTCGGTTAATAGCAGGACTACCTGAATATTTTGAAGTATCTCTCCCAAAATCAATTGGAGCTGGAAAAACTGCCGAAGGTACATTGAAACTTAAGAAAAATCATTTGAAAAATTCATTCGACAAGTCTTTTACATTTGAATTGAATGATGAAAAAACATCAAGATTTACAGTGCCTGTAAAAAGAACTGTAAGAACTGTGGCTAAACCCAAAAGTAAAACTGCAGCAATTAAGTCTAAAGGAAAATAGATATTATTATAAATAAAAAAGCCGCCATAAAGGCGGCTTTTTTTGTGCTTACTTCTTCCCTGTTATTATTCAATATCCATTCTTGTACCTTGATCTAATATATCCTGCCAAGCATCGTTATAAACTTCGCCATCAACATTAGAATGAACTAAACGGTAATCATAGCTTCCTGTCCAATCTTCAAAAACAAAATATATACCCTCAGCTATGCTACGATAATACCATACTTCGTACGAATTCCCGATTCTTGGAGCAATAACTTCATCAATTTCATCATAATCACCATATTTAATATAAATCCTACCTCTATCCGATGACCATCCATTATCTTTAGAAGAATTATTTGAATATAGCCTATTAGACAAAATGTAACGTTTAACATATTCCAATCTTTGTTCATTCTCTGGAGTTGTATAATTTAAATCATGTTCTTTCCAAAACTGCTTTAAATAATTTTCCTGTCCTGTAACGGTCAAGTTATTTAAGATTGACAACTGTTCAGGTGAAATAATATATGACAAGAGGTTTTTTCGTTCTTTAAAGGTTAACGAAAAATAAGGGTCTTTCTTATTTGCCAGAGATTGGTCAACTTTATCAGGTATTGGCTCTATTACTGCAAACGGCTGATAAACCGTATCTTTTTGTTTAGATGATTTGTCTTCGGCAATTATTTGCAAATTATAAATATTAGCGGGCCAACCCTTAATATCAAAAAGCTCTCTGACAACAGCCGATGATGCAGGTTTTTCAATTTCTCTCTCTCCTAAAAACATAAAAAAGCTACTGTCCTGATTTAAGGCATTATACGTGACCTTAAATTCTGATTTTTTATCAGGGTTGAAATCAAGATTATATAACTCACCATAAATTGCGAACGCAGAATCCTTGGTGCTATAAATTGATGTTGGGTTTGGTAGGATTCTGAAACCATTCTTTACTAATTTAAAATTCGCATCCGCTTTTTCACCAACATATTTAACATCATAAGCAAGGTAGTAATCGCTCATACTTAGTTTTGTTTTACTAATTTCAGGAACAATAAACGGAGAGATGAAAAATTCACCTTTATTTTTACTGACAACATCAATAACATATATACGAGCAGTATATTTACCCGGATAAACTTTAAGAGATAACCTATCGAAAATACGCACATTTTTCATCGAAGCATCTTCTTTGGATACAGCTTCCAAAGCAAAATAAGTACTTGCTGAATCAACTACTCTTGCTGTTGAATCTATTAGGTTAACCTGAATGAATACTCTACCGGTTAGCTTGGTATCGGTTTCTTCTTGTTTGAAAAACTGAAATTCGTTCTTCTTTAATGCAATTGGAAATTCCAGAAGTGCCAACGAGTCATAAACTGGGTTATTAAATATTTTTACTCCAGAATAAATATTCAGTATTTTTTCACCGCTTTGAACCGGACTGACACACAACATCAAAATAAAAACGATTATAATTCTAAGCGTAAATTTATATTTCACTTAAACCTCTCTTTTAAAAGTCTGGCCTCAAATTTAAGCCATCATAAGGATAAATCAAACGATAATCTCCGACTTCATACTCATCAACAAATAGGAATTTCCTATATTTCCCATCTTTATAATAATGCCATTCTTGATATGGCCTCCGGTTAGGAGAAATTGGATAATCATCCAACTGATCTGGTTCTCCATACAAAATATATATTCGCCCTCTATCACTACTCCAGCCGTTATTTCTTAAATATGAAAAATTATCAGTGGCATACCTAACACGACGATAGAATTCAGCCTTCATTTCATTATATTTGCTTCCTGGGGTCGGGTCCCGTTTTTCCCAGAATGTTTTAAAAGCAATAACTCTTGCTTCAAGATCTTTGATGTCTTTCATTTCATCAATTTCATCACCTTCGGCAATAATATCTAATTGTTTCAAAACATTTTCATAATCATATTTTATAAACATTTCCGGAGTCATTCTAATATTAAAAGAAACTGATTTTTTGTCCAATTTCTTGAATTTTTTATTTCTTAATTCAAGTTCCAGATCATAATTTCCAGGCCTAAGTTCATCAATTGAAATATTTCTTAACTGCATCGTGCAAGGTTCTTCAAGAGTTATATAGACCGAATCTCTATACACCATTTTTCCGTAAGTTTTATGACGCAAAAGAGTAATCATAATAACTTCTTCAGATATTTTTTTACCGGGATAAATTTCGACATAAAAAAGGAGTTTATTATCTTCTCCAAAACCACCATAGACACGAGAAACCGATGGAATAATATTTAGATTACCTTTTAAAAACGGACTTGACTGACTTTCTACAGAACCAACTGCCTGAACAAATTCAATATCTGAAAACTTTGGAGATTTCTGATGGTATTTCTCTAATTTAATCTCAAACTCATCAGTATATACTTTTCGTGTATTTTTATCTCTTAGTAATAATTGGATTTTATATTTTCCCTGTTCAAGAATAAATGTCGCTTGATTGGTGCGAAATTCTGTTAATGATGTTGTTCTTTTTAAAGCATCCAGTTTTATCTGTCTAATATTTTTATCATCTTTTAAAAAATTATCTTTGTCATCTTTTACAGTTACAACGAACTCATAATTTGCAAAATAATTCCCATCCTTTTTATCAAATGTCAAAAAATAATTATAGATTTGGTAATACACTTCAAATTTTATCAATTCTGATTCATCAACTGCAAATGAAGCGTAATCATAAGGAATTTTATTTAACCTTGCGGTTCCTACGTCGCCAAATTGAATCTGATTGCCATATGCCGTAGCAAATAATAATAACAGAAAAAAACTTAGCTTATATTTATATTTTTTTAATTTCATAACATATAACGAATAAAATTTTCACCATTTCCACAACAAATTTTTTTCATAGAGCCTGAAAATATTCAGTTTAATATTAAGACGTTTGAAGAGAATAAATATCTATTCGTAATGAAGTGCTTCTATAGGGTCTAATTTTGCCGCCTTATAAGCCGGATAAATTCCCGAAACCAACCCAACTGTAACGGACACAAAAAATCCTATAAATATCCAAATAACTGAGACTGTAATTGGAAAACCTAATATGTTATTTATCAAAACTCCTCCAAATACTCCCAATAAAACTCCAATAATACCGCCAGCACCAGAAAGAGAAACAGCTTCGGTTAAAAATTGGATAATAATATTTGATTTTTTAGCACCAATCGCTTTTCTGATTCCAATTTCCCTTGTGCGTTCAGTCACTGAAACCAACATGATATTCATCACCCCAATACCACCCACCATCAAGCCAACCGAGGTAACTACAATCATAGCAATATATATATAGTCAGTAATATTCCCGACAAAATCTTTCAAATTCTCCTGTGTTGATAAAGCAAAATCATTACCTTTATTAAAAGGTACTTTCCGATAAACTCTTAAAGTATTAATAATTTCTTCTTTGGCTATTTCAATATTTTCATAAGTATCAGCCTTAACTACTAATAATAATTCTTCCTCCCATGGATGTAATTTGTCAAAAGTGGAAAGCGGCATCAAAACATAATTATTTTCATTTGACTCATCTAATGTTGATTTCTTTTCTTCCAATACGCCAATCACTTCAAGCTCTTTACCATTGGCTCTAATCGGTTTTCCAATAGGATTTTCATTCTCAAACAGACTTTTAGCTAAATTATAACCAAGGACACAAACCATTGCTCGGACATGAACATCGGTTGCAGTTATAAATCTGCCTTTAATAATTGATGAATTATTTACTTTAAGATAATCAGCCCAAGTTCCTATCAGATAAGGATTATTACCTTTTCTGTTTTTATATTTAACTTCATTTCCACCGCGTTTGAAATAATAATTCTGAGGAGAAATTCCATCAACATGCAAACAATTTTTTTCAATCGCTTTCGCTTCACCGATTGTAATTGGAGAACGGTTTCTGTCTTCTTCTGAAAGTTGTGAATAATCAACATCAAAAGGAAACTTAGTTACCATAATACTATTGGAACCCATTGCGTCTATTTCCTGATTGAAGGCTGCATCAAGTCCGTTAATAATCGATGCCAGACCAATTACCGAACTTACACCAATCATCACACCTAAAATCGTTAAAAATGACCTCAGCTTAGAAGATTTCACTGAATTAAGTGCCATTAGAACAGCATCTTTTATTTCAACAGGGGTTAAAATCATCTCATTACTCGTAACTTAAGGCTTTAATAGGGTCTAACCTGGCGGCTTTCATAGCTGGATAAATTCCAAAAACTAACCCAATACCAGTAGATATAATTAATCCGGCAGAGATAGCAACCATTGAAGGTGATATTACCATATCAATCATCGCCACTAACGATTTCGCAATAAAGAAACCGGAAACGGTTCCCAATAGCCCTCCTCCCAGTGTCGTAACTAAAGCTTCAAACAGAAATTGCAATAAAATATGTTTCTGTTTAGCTCCAATAGACTTTCTAATGCCGATTTCTCTTGTTCGCTCAGTAACTGAAACCATCATAATATTCATAACAACAATACCACCAACTACCAATGAAATCGAAGAAATCCCAACCATGCCCATTCTAAAAATTCTAGTTATGGAATTTAATTGGTCAAGAATAGCATCAGCTGTAATTAAAGTAAAATCGTCAGGCTTATTATATGGAACATTCCTATTGGAACGCAAAACAAGACGCACCTGATCCATTGCTTCATCAAGTTGTTCCACTGACCTTGCTTTAATTACAAAATTTGCATTGCGTCTTGGCTTACCAAAATTTTTCTTATAAGTAGAAAAAGGAATTATTACAAAATTATCCCGATTTTGACCAAACATTGAACCCATTTTTTTGGCAACGCCAATAATGTTATATTTTTTACCATCAACTCTTAAATCTTTACCAATCGGATCAACTCCTAAAAAAAGAGTTTCCCTGATTTGTTCGCCTATAAACACAACCTGCTTACGAAGGTTGTCTTCATTGTGAGAATGATATCTCCCCTGTGCAACTTCAATATCGACTATATCCAAAAAATTATAAGTGGATGCCAAGACAGAAACTCTATTCAGTGAATTATTTCGATATTTTATCAGAGCACGATCAAAAGCACGAGGGCAAATTTTTTCACAAAGATCACAACTTTCTTTTATCTCATCGACTAAATCCAAATCAATTGGTTTTCTTTTTAACATTTCTCGAAACTGTTCTTCAGATGTTATTACTCCCCCCATAGCGGAGGCAATAAAAGTAGATGGTCCTAAACGATCCAATTGCTTCTCCACTCCACCCATCATACCTTCCAAAGCTGAAATAATAGTCATAACCGAGGTTACTCCTATAATAACTCCTAACAAAGTCAAACCGGAGCGTAGTCGATTTGCAAGTAAAGACTGAAAAGCAATTTTAAGTATTGAGCCAATTACCATTTTATTTAATGGACACCATTTCTTTGGTTTGCGTTGATAATTTCATCTTTATCTATTTTACCATCGAGAATTGAAAGTACTCGATGAGCATGATTAGCAATATCACGTTCATGAGTAACAATAATAATCGTATTTCCTTGATCATGGAGATTATTAAGTAATTTCATTATTTCCACTGATGTTTTACTATCAAGATTACCCGTTGGTTCATCGGCTAATATAAGAGAGGGATTATTAACCAAGGCTCTTGCAATAGCAACTCTCTGCCTTTGACCACCGGATAACTCACTTGGCTTATGATACATCCTATCCTCAAGTTCAACTTTTCCCAAAGCTAATTTTGCCATTTCAAGTCTTTCTACCGCTTGAGTACCATTATAAATTAATGGAAGTTCTACATTATGCAAAGCCGTAGCTCGAGGTAACAGATTAAAAGTTTGAAAGACAAATCCTATCTCACGATTACGGATATTAGCCAGCTCATCATCATTCATACTGCTGACATTTTTTCCATTCAAATGAAACACCCCCTGGGTAGGCGTGTCAAGACAGCCAATCAAATTCATAAGAGTTGACTTTCCCGACCCTGAGGGACCCATTATAGCCAGATATTCTCCTTGTTTAATATCAATCGTAACACCACTAAGAGCATGAACTTTCTCAGACCCCATAGTATAAGTCTTCCAAAGATTTTCTGTTTTAATTAGAGTCATTTATTCTCAGCTTTCTTTTTTTCAGCTTGAATGTCATCGCCATCTTTAACAGTCCTCAATACCCTATAAGGTCCAGTAATGACAGAATCTCCTTTCTCTAAACCAGAACTTATTTCGATATTTTTTCTGTCAGCAATTCCGGTTTCGATTTGTATAAATCTGGCTTTGCCATCCCTAAAAACAAAAACACCTTTAATATCTTTATTATCTTTTTCATCAGAATCGTTACCTATTTTTCCTGAGGTATCTTCATCCGAAGCCTGAACTTCATCAACTGCCAAAGACGTTCCTGATTCTTCATTTGTGCGAACTCTTTCAAGAGAGTCAAGGTCATAATTTCGCATAACAATCGCACTATATGGAACAGACAAAACATTACTACGTTCATCGGAAGTTATCTCAACCGTAGCTGACATACCGGGACGAATCTTCACATTCGGATCACTAAAGACAACCTTAACTCTAAAATTTGTCGTTTGGTCAGATGTTCCCATTCCTGAAAGTAAGGCGGTGTTCCCTATTTCAACTACTTCGCCGGGGAAAGTGGTGTCAGGGAAAGCATCAACTTCGATATCTGTTTTCTGATTTAGAGCTATCTTATTTATTTCTGTTTCATCTACTTCTACTTCTACTTCAAAAACTGATAAATCAGAAATTATCATTAATGTTTTGCCCTGGGAAAATGCCGATTGAGCGGCGGCAATTTCACCAACTTCACAATCAAGAAAAGTTATAATTCCTGACATCGGTGCAACTATTTTTGCCTTACTTAAATAATCAAGTTGTTTTTCAAAACGTGATTGTAACTGGGATTGCTGAGCTAAAGATGCTTCATAATTAGATTTACTGTTCAAATAAGCAAACTTAGAATTGTCATAAATTGTTTCGGAAGTATGATCTTTTGCAAATAACTTTTTCTGTATTTCATACTCTTTTTTGGTTTGATCAAGCGATGCTTTATAACCGTTTAATCTTGCAGTAATTTCCGACATAGCATACTTTGCCTGATCAACATCAGATTGAAGCTGAACCGTATCCAGAACAATCAACAGATCGCCTACATTCACAAAATTACCTTCGCCAACCTTCAAACTAACAATTTCCCCTGAAATTTCCGAAGTGATTTCAACTTTTGTGCGGGGTTGAATCCTGCCTGAAGCTGAAACTGTTTCAACAATATCTCTTGTCTTTGCTATTTCAGACTGTACCGAAATAGCATTAGAAGTATTCATAGTTAGATTCATAACTACAACAGCGACAACAACGACGCCAATCCCAATAAACAAAAATACTTTTTTCTTACTCATTAATTTTAACCTTCCCCTGAATAATTTTACGTTTACCCATCGCTTTATTTAAGCGGGAAACAGCTAAATTGAAATCAAATTCCGCCCCAATAAGCGATACTTGTGCCTGTTTTAAAGATACCTGAGCATTCAACAAATCTAAAATTGCTGCCGCTCCTAAATCATATTTCTCTTGTTGAATGCGTAAATCCTCTTCGGATGCGTCAACATTCTCCTGAGATACCATTTTTTGTTCTTTCAACCGTTCAATTTCTAAAAATGCAGTTTTAATTTCTTTGGCAACTAAATTACGGGTATCAGCTAAATTTGCTTTAGCATTATTCTGACCAATTTTAGCAATTGCAATATTTCTTTCTCGGCTAAACCCATCAAAAATATTCCAACTAACATTAAAACCTATTGATTTAGATTTTGATGAAAAATCATAAGTAATTGTATCGCCTTCGGTACTTTCATTCCAATTCATAGAACCAGTTAGAGATACGCGTGGCAAATATCCAGCTTTACGAGATTTCACAGCATAACCAGACGCATCAACTAATTTGCGAGCTGACAATAAACCGGGGTGGTTATCAAGTCCATATTGCATCGCATCATTTAGATTGCCGTCATAATCTACTTCTGTAAAACTGGATGAAAATTTTGGATCACTGTTTGGATCAAGACCTATAGTATAAGCCAATGAAGATTTAGTTTCATCAACAGAATTTTCAGCAGAAAGCAAACTCAATCTATCGTTACCATATTGGACTTTTTGCTTTAACACATCGGATTTAGCGGCTGAACCAAGTTCATATTTGGATTC
>JAYEHE010000305.1:0-2437 GCA_034659415.1 Candidatus Zixiibacteriota bacterium
CCTCATTTCTACTCGCCACATCTGTAGCCGCATTAAGTATTACTGTTTTTATTTGCGAACCAGAGAAGGAGTATTTGTTTGCCAGTTCGTCTATATTTACATCAGAGGCCAATGGGAGTTTTTCAGGGATGAATAAATTCCATAGTTTTTTTCTCTCTTCAAAGAGCGGTTTTGATAATTTGATTTTTTGTGTGAATCTTCTGGAGAAGGCGGGATCAAGATTTGAAACCATATTAGTAGTTGCAATACAAATCCCTTTAAAATTCTCAAAAAATTCCAATAGCATATTTTGCATAGTATTCATCATTTGATCAGCATGGTGAGATACATTTTCAATTCGTTTTGACAAGAATTGGTCACATTCATTTAAAAGAAGGATGGGAGGATTTTCGGTTCTTTCAAAATATTCATAATAAGTATTAAAAATCTTTTTGAGATTTTTTTCACTGTTGCCAATCCATTTATCCTTTATTTGAGATATGTCAATTACCATAAGGTCTTTTTTTAGTTCAGATGCTATTACTTCAGCTGATAATGTTTTACCTGTTCCCGGACAACCATGCAGAAGTATTATAGTCTGCTCATAATTATCGTCAGAACCAATTAAATCCCATTCCGATAAAAATTGATTAGAGTCTGATAATGATGTTCTTATTATAGAATTTAACATTTTTCCCTCACTATTAGATAAAATCAAATCCCTTGATGATTTTTTGGGAGTTAACAGCTGTATTGCAGAATTTAGCTTTGTAATAGATAAAGGTGAAGCATTCAGAGCCTTACTATCTACAATATATTCATAAACAGCAGGATTGATTGATATTAATGAGCGTTCTATCCCTAATATCATTTCAGTGTTAACTTCGATCAGGCCATTCCTAATCAACTTCCCTTCCTCAGATAAAATAGATTTTATTTTATTACGGGTATATGAGTTATCTTCAATGAGGCCAGAGATTATTGCTGTAGTAGATTTTTGTCCCCTTTTTTCAATATCAATCAAATGCCAAAGTACCAGCTGTTCATGCATATTCAAATTATATTTGTTAGAAATTGAGATGAAAGGAACATCAATTGATGTAATATTCAATCTTTTCCATATATTCTCAAAATATATATTTGCTGTTACGTCAAATGAGTTAATGCGGCGAATTATTTCAGGCTTAATCCCATACCTATAAGCCAATTTACAGCAGTAATTAGTATCCTGAAAAAACTCAAGGTTCGTACTGTACGCATCTTCACTGAGCACTGGAGGTTGCTCGTCTATAATGAAATTTATAAATGGTTTTGACAAATATACTACATGGTCACATAAGATTTCCTCTTCAATATTAACCAAATCGAATAACATGCTTAAAGTATATGGTAAACGCATTGGATTCTTATTATTAGTGATTGATACGATACCATCTTTTGCGAGTGTAACTAAATCTTGGATGTAGGTTAATGAATTACTGTTTTTCCCAAAAATTGTTTTTAGTAATTGATTTACAGGAACTGGGAAAGATATTTCATTATGAAAATAATGTGAAAATAATGTAGCGATAATCATTAACTCTTTTTTATTGAAATTGAATTGCTGTAAAATTGATTCTTTAAGTAGATTATAATTACGACCTGACATACAATTACTTTGTACTGTCACATTAGTTTGGATATTATTATTTTGCTTAGGTGAATTATTGACAAAGCTTGAGCTACTATCTGATGAAGTTTTAATTAGTAGTTCACCAAGTGAATAATCTTCTTGGTTTGATTGATTTTCAAGGATTTCTGTTAATTTGTCTTGCATAGTTACCTCATTATTTTAGGTTTAATTACTATTTGGTATAAAGAATACCTTTTAAATTAACTTTTATTTAAACAAGGCACTGAATAGTGCCTTGTTGTAAATGTTAGAGATCAAGCATTTCCCATGTTCCCATGATACCATTTCCATGTGAATGGTATCCTTTACAGCTGGTGCATCCGCCACACCAAATCGTTCCGCAACTGGTACATCTATACCAGGGATTAAAACTGATTGCTGAACGACCGCATTTGGCACATTTAACATTTTGTCTTTGCATTTGACCGCCTTTCGTTAGAGTTTATGTTCGACCCATAATTATTGAGTTGCCCCAAATATGAGCCCCTTTTGTGGGGCAATATTATTGTATTCAAATTTTATGCCAGCAAGGTAAAAACGTGGTATCTTATTGTGTGCCATTATGTTAAAAATTGTCACATAATCTGTGGTGATAATCTGGAGTGGTGAATAGGACAATAATGACCGATAAAAATTACATAGATTGACAGAAATGTCTCAAAGGATATAACTATGAATCAAGTTTGCAGAGAAGATTTTATTGGAAGCAAAGGTAAGCTTAGACAGGTATTAGACGATGCTGAAAAAGCGGCAAAGTATGATTTTCCCGTTTTAATTTTAGGAGAA
>JAYEHE010000306.1:0-2436 GCA_034659415.1 Candidatus Zixiibacteriota bacterium
TACTCCGACTGAGGTCAGCCATGAGATGTTTTTACTCAAAAACAAAGATAAAAGTAGGCTCTTAGCTCTCCAGCTTCAAGAATGCACCGGTCCGGTTCTTGTTTTTACCCGAACCAAACATATGGCTCGTAAATTAACTGTTAAAGTAAAAAATATGGGGTTTTCTGCTGGAGAAATTCATTCCAACCGAAGCCTGGCACAAAGAAAAAATGCTTTGGAAGGATTTAAGCGAGGGAGATTTCAAGTTCTTATAGCAACTGATATTGCCGCCCGTGGAATCGATGTCAAAGAAATTGAACTGGTGGTCAACTATGATATGCCAGCTAATTCAGAAGATTATGTCCATCGTATCGGACGCACCGGTAGAGCTGGAAAAGCAGGGCGTGCCGTTTCTTTTTCTACTACCGAACAAAAAAGTACAATCAGAGATATTGAAAGATTCATGAAAACCAAATTTGATATTTCTGCACTGCCTACTTTACCTTCGGAAAAAATCCTCATAAAAGAAGCCGCTCATTTGCAATTAAACGACGAACTTTCAAAAGAAAATAAACCCTCAAAACGGAAATCTTCAAAAAACCGATCATCAAATCATCAGGATTTCAATAATAGAAATTCTAAAAAATTCAGCAAAAAACGGACAGAGTCTAAACAAAAAGATTTTGATGAAAAAGATTATAAGCGACAGGATTCAAAACGTAAAAACTCAAATTCTAATAACCCGCGTCCGAGTATTTTTAATCCAAATGATTTCAATGAAGAAAAATCTTACTGGTCAAACTTCAAAAAAAAGAAACGCCCCGGCAAGAAAAAATCAGGCGGTAAAGCATCAAAACGGATAAAACGTGCCAAACGCAAATAGATTCCGGCTCATATCTTAATTTTGCTTATTACATATCGTATGAATACTTAAGCAGGCTATTTCAAGCCTGCTTTTTTTTAAATTGATTCTCTGCTTTTAACATCTATCTTTCAACAAATGTTGAAGTTAATATACACTGTTAGGATATCTCTAAAATATGAATGAAATGGCTTATTTACGAGACCTGATAATCATTCTCGGCTCCGGAGTGATTATCGTTACAGTATTTCATAAATTGAAACTCCCTGCCATTGCGGGCTTTATATTGTCCGGAATCTTAGTCGGACCGCAAGGTTTTGGATTCATAGATGATGCTCATCAAGTTGAAGTTCTGGCTGAGTTCGGAGTTGCTCTGCTCCTTTTCGGGATAGGTCTGGAACTTTCATTAAAAAAACTAAAGCGTCTTTGGAAACTGATTGCCATTGGCGGTGCTCTACAAGTTGGATTGACTGTGCTTGCGGTTTTCGCAATTTCGAAAACATATGACATACCTAACAATTCTGCCATATTTATCGGATTCCTATTAGCTTTATCAAGCACCGCTATAGTTACACGAGGATTACAACAACGAGGCGAGATTGATGCTCCTCATGGCCGCCTAATTTTGGGGATACTTGTCTTTCAGGATTTCAGTGTCGTACCAATGATGCTCGCTATTCCAATATTAGTTGGAGCCAATGTTCAAGCCGATGTTTATTTGTTCACATTTTTGCAGGCTGTTGGTATTATAGTCGCCGTATTACTTGCCGCCCTACTTATAGTACCTCGAATACTTAATTTTATCGCCAAGACCAGACAAAGACAACTGTTCATACTCTCCGTCTTTCTAATATGTTTAGGTACGGCATGGTTAATCACCAGTTCAGGTGCATCTCTTGCTATCGGTGCATTTCTTGCCGGACTGGTTGTAGCCGGAAGTGAATACAGACACCAGGCTTTGGCTGATTTGATTTCATTCAGGGAAGTGTTTGCAAGTTTATTTTTTGTTTCGATTGGAATGTTACTGGCTCCGTCAATTATTTTGGAAAATATTTTTCTGGTTCTGGCTATTCTGATTGCAATTTTGGTTGGGAAATCTTTGATAATCTTTTTAGTCGCTAAGGTTCTACGCATGCCGCTCAGAGTTTCTATGATGACAGCAGTTGCTTTGGCTCAAGTTGGAGAGTTTTCTTTTGTCCTTTTGTTTTCTGTTCAAGGCAGTGGACTTATTGACAAGACACTGGAGAGCAACTTGATTTCGGCAGCAATTCTCTCCATGTTCCTTACTCCATTTGCGATGTCATTTGGTCCTCGTCTTGCCGCCGGACTGGGTAAAATACCTCGTCTAAAACAATTGCTTGAAGTGAAAATGGCCGAAGATGTGACCGATTTAGATTGTAAAATGCGAGGCCATGTCATTATAGGCGGTTATGGTTTTGCTGGGAGAGAGCTCTCTAAGTCTCTTAATGATTATAAAATTCCACATGTTATTGTGGATATAAATATAGAGAATGTAAGTAAAGCCTCGCAACATGGAGTCAACGCCTTTTTCGGTGATGTTACCAATCAGGAGGTACTTCTAAAACTGGGGATAG
>JAYEHE010000307.1:0-2434 GCA_034659415.1 Candidatus Zixiibacteriota bacterium
TACGAAAATCTTTACATAATTCCCAAACTTTTTCATATCCGCCGACAATCAACCGTTTTAGATAAAGCTCATCGGCAATACGAAGATACATTGGGATATCAAGCGTATTATGGTGAGTTACAAATGGGCGAGCCAATGCTCCACCGTACATCGGTTGTAAAATCGGAGTTTCCACTTCCAAAAAATCCTGAGCATTCAGATAATTACGTATAGCCTGAATGATTTTTGTCCGCATTATAAAGATTTTTCTAACATCCGGATTTACAATCAAATCAGCATAGCGCCTACGATATCGCTGTTCAATATCTGTTAAACCGGCATGTTTATCTGGTAATGGATGAAGAGTTTTGGTTAACATGGTAAAATTTGAAACCCGAACAGTTTTTTCACCCATTTTTGTTATGAATAGAGTTCCTTCGCAACCTATAATGTCTCCCAAATCGGTTGAATTAAAAAGGTCAAAAAGGTCATCACCAAGAGCGTCTTTGCGAACATATATCTGGATTCGTTCAGAACTATCTCTGATATCAGCAAAAAAAGTTTTTCCCATTTTTCTCTTAAGCATGATTCTGCCGGTAATTTTAACCGATGTCTCATTTTCAGATAGTTCATCAAATTTATCTAATAATTCATTAATTTTATGTGAGTATTCATACTTATATGGATAAGAATCAATTCCTTTTTCTCTCATAGCCAGGACTTTATCTCTACGGATTTTAATTAGTTCTGTAAGAGGTATTTGAATTTGTTCGGTTTTATTTTCACTCATAATAGATTTATTCCAAAATATTGTTTTCGATTAATAATTTGATTATTTGTTGTCAGTTGGCAGCCTTTTTTTAAAAGCACGTTTGACCGAAACTGGAACAAGCTCAGTAACATCTCCTCCGTTGCATGCAACATCTTTGACCATCGTTGATGATAGATAGACCCATGAAAGAGACGGCATCAAAAATACAGTTTCTATTTCTCGAGCAAGTTTACGATTCATAAGAGCCATCTGGAATTCATACTCAAAATCAGAAACTGCTCTTAATCCTCTAACAATAGCATCCACTTCTAATTCTTCTGCCAAATTTGCAAGCAGACCATCAAAGCCAATTACTCTGACTTTTGAATCCAGTTTTGATTTTTTAATAGAATCAGTCATTAGCTTCAAGCGATCTTCAAATTCGAAAAATGGATTCTTACCTGCATTTTGAGCAACAGCTACAATTAGTTCGTCGAACATTTTACTGGCGCGCTCAATTAAGGAAATATGCCCATTGGTAACCGGATCAAAGGTACCTGGGTAGAGAGCTTTTTTGTGTCTTTTGTCTTTAATCACTAAAAAAATTCAAAAAAAAATATATTAATAACGGTCAAAGATATGTAATAACTTATTGTTTGGCAAGATTAATCGACAGATAATCCTAAAGCAATTAAATAATTATGAAGGGGTATTTGTTCCAATTTTTTAGGATTTGAGAAGAAACCATGGTTAATTTTGGGTAAAAATGGTTTTAATTTGAAATAATCGCTAAATTTACTCACTAATTGCTCATTTCCGCCAATTATCATCAGGGATGATAAAGGAACAGTTATCCCTTTGTCAAAAATTGAAGAAAGTTTAAAATTCAATATAGTTTTGAATTCCATTGTAATTTTATCGATATCATTCTCATTTGAGAAGTCAAATTTTTGAAGGTCAATTGACGCTACATTCAATATTTTTTTCTGATAAATCAGGCAAATTGAGACAACTTCTTTGCAGAAATCAGCAATACAGGCTAATTCCCCTGTTTCAGGGTGGCAAAAATTGAGATATCCTTTGCCTAACGCAAGAGATCTGACTCTGAATTTTTTAATTCTATTCTTATCAAAATTATTAGCATTATAGCTAGCTATAAGTTTATCGGATCTTTCTTTTCTGAAAATTGTCCCTATTATATTGTTTGTTTGTGATGTTTCTTCACTTTCAAAAGAAAAAACAGATTCATCTTCTAAAACTGATTGAATCATTTCAAATTTAGCCTGTTCGTGAGTTGAGTATTGTGATTCAGGGGAAATTCTGATTTGTTTTAACATGACCTGAGAATCCGGTATAGCAAAATGAAGGTCGCCATCTTCGATTAAATCATGTTTTAAAGGAAACTCAGAATTTAGCCTTATTAAGGCTTTAATTTCAAAGCGTGTTTTACCTGTTTTTACACGGGCGGCATAAATCATTTTGTCCCGCTTATCCAGACCTATCTTTATTATACTATTACTCATTATCTTTTAATTTTGAGGTATGGTTTAATATATTCATATGTCTTCGCCCCGATTCCTCTGATTTCAGTAATATCAACTTCTTTTTTAAACCGATTATTTTTTCTATATTCTAAAATTCTATCAGCCAATTTTTTACCAATTCCAGGAATCAGCTCCAATGAATCAGCCGGGGCAGTGTTGG
>JAYEHE010000308.1:0-2432 GCA_034659415.1 Candidatus Zixiibacteriota bacterium
CATAACGATATTCAATATCCAAATCTTCAAGCAAATCTAAATTGGCTGATTTCCTGATTCCGGCAATAACATGATAACCATCGCTTATAAGCCTTTTACATAAGTTAGTGCCTACAAACCCATTAGCCCCGGTAACCAACACACTTCGTGTGATTGGTTCTGACGTCTTTTCAAAATTATTCTCAGACATGTTTAGAATTTAGTGAAAGTAAAATAAATAAACAAGTTTTGAACTTATATCTAATTTATCTGAAAGAATAATAAAGTGACTTTGTCTTCTAAAACACCAGCGCTGAGAATTTGTAAACTTCGCAGAATTTGTTCTGGTAAGAGTTTTTGGGAAGACCCGCTTTGAGGCAGGTTTGTTCTAAAAATTGTGTCGCTGTCCATTCGTTATCCGAAGCCACCTGTGGCAACAAAAGCCCGGAATTAATATCCATCTTTACCAAAAGACCATGAACGCCAACTTCAATAGTATTAAAATCATCAACCCGTTCTAATGATGACAAAACTGATATTTCATAATCGAGTTTTTCAAAGTCATATTCATTTAATTCCCGAAAACGGGGATCTTCAAAAGCCGCCGCTACCGCCATTTCGGCAACGCCCTCAGTTAAAGGCACGTTCCCTTTAATGCGACCGATGCAACCGCGAAGCCTCCCACCGATATTCAAAGTTACAAACAGCCCTTTTTTGATTTCAAGTTCTTCGTTTGGAGACTTAGGAACGTCAAATTTTTTATTGTCTAATTTGGCTCTGATAGCATCACGAGCTATCTGTTTAAGGAAATCTTTATCTTCATCGGTAAATATATATTCCAAATTCTTTTCTGCCGGCATCACTCCAATTGTATCTTTTTTTTGTTTAACTTTTTGATTGCTTACAATAACAGCCGAAAGATATCCGACTACTTCATCAAAATCACCGGTAGTAGCTCCGGAAGTATTGTAATCAATAAATTTCACCGATGAATCTCCAAGCTTTTTGGTAGCCATCATCACCGCCGCCATAACGCCGCCACCACAGGCTTCACCCTGACCGGTTTCCAGTGTTTCCATCAACATATCCGGATTATATTGTTCAACCGCTTTTTGAATATTAAAATCAAGTTTACGTGCTCTTTTTTCAGGTTTAAAATGGGACAGGTCAGATGAAGCTACTAATAAAGTATTTCTATTTTTTAATGCCAAAGCCAATGTTTCGCTCAAAGCGTGTACAGTGTCTTCTTCCTGATCACCCATAACAATTGCAACCAGCTTAAATTTTCCTAAAACTATCTGCAAAAACGGCAATTGAACTTCAAGAGCATGCTCTCCTCTTGTACTTCCGGTAGCATGACCATTATTTGAAAAATGAACAGCTGGATTTATTGTAGCAATTTTTTCTGATAGTTCTTTATCGATTTCTATTTTGCCAAGCGGAGTTTCATAGGCATCCCCTTCATAAATCGAAGCTCCTTTAAAAAAGACAGTATGTGAAGGTGAAACAACTATAACTGTATCATATTGTTCTCCTTCAAGGAGTTTATATGCTCGGACGGCGGTTTGACCGGAATAAGGATATCCAGCATGAGGAACAATTAAACCAACTGGATGTCCGCTCACGGGTATTTTCTCTGCATCGTTAAAAAGAGATGCTACCGTTTTGGTTAATTCTCCTGCTGAGCCGGGATAAAAAAGCCCAGCGGCTACTGCTTTTCTAATTTGTTGTTTATTTTCACTCATATTCATATTTCCAATCGGTCATTAAACTATATCAGCATAATAGAAATGTCAATAAAATCCAACTGTCGAATTTACTTTTTAAATAAAAAGGAACCCATTTGAGGCGGGTTCCTTATTATTTTTTTATAAAAGCAGATATTAAGATTGTTCAGCCGGTTCAGATATTGTTTTTTCAATTTTTTCGGAATCTTTGATGCCTTCAACCATAGCGGCAAGCGAAGATATTATCCCGCTTGCTTCATACGGAAGGAAAATTTTGTTAGCTTTGTTGTCTGCCAGTTTAGGCATCATCTCCAGATATTTAAGCGTAATCAGTTTATCATCAGGACGACCATCATGAATAGCCGTAAAGACCGAATTTATTGCGTCCGCTTCACCTTGAGCAACCGCAATCTGGCGATATTTTTCAGCATCGGCAGTTTTACGGACTGCTTCGGCTTCACCCTCAGCTTTTAATATTTTGGATTGTTTATAACCATCGGCTTTGGTAATATCTGCCTGCTTAATTGCTTCGGCATCAAGAATTGCAGCTCTTTTATCCCGTTCTGCTTTCATCTGACGGCTCATAGCAGCAGTAATATCATCCGGAGGGTCTATCCTCTGCAATTCCACTCGGTTAACTTTGACACCCCATTTGTCAGTTGCATTATCGAGTACATCACGAAGTTGTCCATTGATTTTGTCTCGTGAAGTAAGACAGGCATCGAG
>JAYEHE010000309.1:0-2431 GCA_034659415.1 Candidatus Zixiibacteriota bacterium
CGTGCAGATGATGAGAGCTAAAAAAGCCGGTATTGGCGGTGAAGGAAACGGCGGTGTCATTTATCCAGAATGTCATGCCGGACGCGATGCTTTAGTTGGGGCGGCTTTGGTTTTAAGCTGTTTGGTAGAGGGAAAGCTAACGCTGTCATCTTTGGTTGAAACTTTTCCGAAGTATTATAATATAAAAACAAAAGCCCCTCTTAAGGCAAATTTTAAAACTAAGTTGAAAAATTTTGAAAAAGAAGCATACAAGTTATTGGGGAAAATAAAAATTGATAGACGGGATGGTTTGCGATTCGATTTCAAAGAAGGGTGGCTCCAAATTAGATCTTCGAATACTGAGCCAATTTTCCGTCTTATAGTGGAGACATCGGATAAAAAATTAACTGATTTTCTTTTGAATAAAGTAAAAAAATATTTTAGATAATGATTGGAATATAATATGTGTGGGATTGTCGGATATATAGGTTCTAATAATGCTCTTCCGATTTTAATGAATGGCTTAAAGCGTTTGGAATATAGAGGATATGATTCTGCCGGGATTGCATTATTAAGTGAAAATAATTTAATGGTAGCAAAATCTGCAGGGAAGATTATTAAACTCGAAGAAGCTATATCGGACATAGATATGAGCCACTGCCACCACGGCATCGCTCATACTCGCTGGGCTACTCATGGAGAACCAACCCAGTTAAATGCTCATCCTCACACTGATAATTCCGAAGAATTTGCTTTGGTACATAATGGCATTATAGAAAATTATCATGCCTTAAGTGGGTTTTTAAAAGAACATGGGTTCCAAATTAAAACCGACACTGATACAGAAATCTTAGTGCATCTTATCAGATATAATTACTCCGGTAACTTAACCGAAGCGGTAAGGCTGGCGTTAACTCAGGTTGATGGTACTTATGGTATAGCCGTAATTTCATCGTTTCATCCGGAGGAGATTGTTGTTTCACGCATGGGGTCTCCGTTGGTTATTGGTCAAGGTGAAAATGAAAACTTTGTCGCATCTGATGTTTCAGCGATGCTTGAACATACTAACCGTGTTGTATATCTTGAAGATGGTGAAATTGCCACTATTACAGCAACAGATTTTAAAATAACAACTATTCAGAACGTAAAAATAACTCCGAAAATTCAGGAAGTAACATGGGAACTGGACCAGATTGAAAAAGCCGGTTATGATCATTTTATGCTCAAAGAAATCTATGAGCAAACCACAACTCTTCGCAACGCTGTCCGTGGTCGTCTAAATTGGGAAGAAGGTATTAGTCGCTTGGATGGTCTTAATATGCAGTATGATGAGTTGCGGAGTATCAATCAGATTATTTTCACCGCATGTGGAACATCATGGCATGCCGCTTTAATTGGCGAGTATCTTATTGAAGAAATGACACGCGTACCTGTCGAAGTAGAGTATGCCTCGGAATTCAGATATCGTTCTCCGATTATTGATGACAAAACAATTCTATTTGCAATAAGCCAGTCCGGTGAAACTGCCGATACTTTAGCCGCAATGAGAGAAGCTAAAAAGCGTGGAGCGACAACATTGACTTTAGTTAATACAGTTGGTTCAACAATTGCCCGCGAGTCTGATGGTGGAGTATATATCCACGCCGGTCCTGAAATAGGTGTGGCATCAACTAAAGCGTTTACATCGCAGGTTATGGTTCTTTCGCTTATCTCAATTTTACTTGGGCGGATGCGTCATACATCAGTCTCACAGGGGAGAGAACTTGTAGAAGCTATTCAGGATATTCCGAATAAAGTTGAATCTATTCTTAAAGATAATGAACATATCAAAGATATTGCCGGACAATATTATAAATCAAATAATTTCCTTTATCTTGGACGGGGGATAAATTTCCCTGTGGCACTGGAAGGGGCATTGAAACTCAAGGAGATTTCATATATTCACGCCGAAGGTTATCCTGCGGCAGAAATGAAACATGGACCAATTGCGTTGATTGATGAAAATATGCCAGTTGTGGTTATTGCTCTTAAAGATCCGGTTTATGATAAAGTAATGTCCAATATTGCCGAAATACGTGCGCGCAATGGACGGGTGATTGCTATTGCCACCGAAGGTGATACTGAAATTGCGGAAAGAGTCAACCATGTGATTTATATCCCACAGACAGAGAGATTGTTATCGCCATTGTTGTCAATTATACCGCTTCAATTGTTAGCGTATCATATTGCTGTTATGCGTAATTGCAATGTTGACCAACCGCGCAATCTTGCCAAATCCGTCACAGTCGAGTGACATTGTCACTCTGATGCTTCGCATGAAGTTAAAATTAATTGCTGATATTTGTTCGTGGTGTATGTTCTCATGTGCTACGTGATAATTGCCAAGACGGTATCTACGTAAGAAGGGGCAGACGAGGGCGTCTGCCGCCCACTAAAATACTATGGATAAAAT
>JAYEHE010000310.1:0-2423 GCA_034659415.1 Candidatus Zixiibacteriota bacterium
TTCATCTCTTAAATATCTGGCAATAATAAAAGTTATATCATCTGCTGGATTCATATAACCGCTAAAACTATCAAGTTCCAGAGAGATATTATTGGTCAATTCCGCAACTGATTTATATGGCTTCCCTGAAGCTTGCTCACCGACAAACTTGAAAAGGTTATCCATCCCGTATTCTTCGTCTTTTTTATTTTTAGCTTCGGTAAGTCCATCGGTAAAGAGAAAAAACAAATCACCCTTTCTTAAAGGAAGTGTAATTTCCTCCAGCTTATCTTCAAAAGTAGAATCAATTGTAACAGGAATTCCAAGAGGCATTCCTGTTGGATTAATTTTCAAAACTTCTTTTGTTTCCTCTTTATAAAAAAGTAATGGGTTATGCCCGGCAGAGACCAAATTTATTGAATTCTTTTTACAATTATAAATAACCATCATAATTGTTACAAACATACCCTGAGGAATATTTTGCTCGAGATATCCATTAACTTCGACAAGCGTTTTTTTCGCAGATTTATCGCCATCGGCAAAAATTCTAATAACTGTTCTGAGCATCGACATAACCATTGATGCTGGTACTCCTTTACCGGAAACATCTGCTACGGTCAAACAGTATTTATCGGGAGATATTTTAAAAATATCGTACAAATCCCCGCCAACCATTGATGCTGATTTATAAAAAGCATCAACCATCAAATTGGGAATATCCGGCAACTCTCCCGGCAATAGTGTTTTTTGAATTTGCGAAGCAACTTCAATCTCTTTTGCCAATTTCTCACGAGAGATAATATTTTTTTGATCTCTATTTAACCTTGTCATCATCTGGTTAAAAGCTCGTGAAATTTCAAAAAATTCTTCGGCTCCTTCAAGCGGAAGTTCTGTCTCCAACTCTCCGGACGTAAATCGTTTGACCTTATGTGTGATTTTTGCAATCGGTTTAACAAAATAATCAGAAAGCAAATAGATAGCAATTATACCAACAATTGAAAGTAAAATTGTAATCAGCAATATTTCTTTTTGAGACTGGTTTAATTTTGATGAAATAATATCATCATCATACATTATATGAACATAGCCTAAATTACGATTACCACTCTTAATAGGCATAATCAAATAGTATAAATCTTCATCTTTCCATTTTATGTTCTGTGATATGTTAGTTATTTTAGGATTAATAGCCGAAGGCAAATCAAATTGTTTTTTTATACTCGCAACATTTGCAGAGTTTGCTAAAACATTCTGATTTTCATCCAAAAGCACAATTTGTCTTAATTCTGGGTTAGCTCTCAAATTACTTAAATTTAACTGGTCAAATTCTACATCTGAACGTTGGTTGATAATAAATCCTGCAGATTGGTCGGCAATAGTTTTCGCTAATGCTTTTACTGTATCATCAAGCTGTTCTTTGATTTGGTCTGTGCTTTTAATATCCATATAATAAATAGAACTACCAATAATTACTGCCATAACAATGGTTGTCCAAAAAGAAAATTTAACGCGAAGCGAAGACATCCTTCTCAAAAAAGAAGTACCGGGCGTGTTAAATGTTTTTATATTTTTTATTAATCGTAATTCATTGTATCCAGAAACAGAGATATACTCGACTGAATCCATAATTTTCTTAATCATGTAAAAGCCAAGCCCGCCCTTACGTCCAGTTTCAACCAAACGCTCTAAATTTAGAGTAGAAGTGCCTTCGGGATTAAATGAACGGCCGGAATCAATCAAGGAAAAAACAATTTTCTTCTTGAAAATAACTGTCTTTATTCTAATATTCCCTTTTTCATAAAGATATGCATGGCGAATTATATTGGTTGCCCCTTCTTCGATAGCCAACAATATAGCATTTGTATCTTTGCGGGAAAAGCCACCCTGCATACAGCTTTCTCTGACAATTCTTTGAATGCTGTCTAAAGATTTTTCTTCAGCGAGAAATTCAGCGTTTATTTCTTTGACAGATTGATTAAACATATCTCAAATTAAAGACTAAGAAATAAAAGGTCTATTAAAAAAATTTATTACTTTGATTCTTCCACACTCAACCTGAGTCTGGCTTGCTCAATATTATCCCTGGTTTCCCTATTAAGCGGATATTTTTTGAGTACTTTCTCCCAAACATCAATAGCATTTTGATATTCTTTGTCACGCATAAATCTTAAACCATCAAGATAAAGGCTCCAGATATCTTTGTCATTTTGGATATCCTGAAGAGTGATCGGTTTCTTATTACTGGATTGCATCTTCCTAAGATATTCAAGTGCAATTGGTTCGCTTGGATATACCGAGAGAACAGCCCTGAAAGTTCGGGATGCATCTTTGTGTTTGTCTCTATTATACTGATCAATCCCTTTATTGAGTTGTTGAGAAAGATTCAACTTGGCTCCAATAGCATCCCGCCCATTTCTGGCATCTACATTATTCGGTTCTAATTG
>JAYEHE010000311.1:0-10460 GCA_034659415.1 Candidatus Zixiibacteriota bacterium
ATGCAATAATGCCTGAGCCAAACCAACTCTTTGACGGTAACCACGAGAGAGTTTACTGATAGGTTTCTCAAGAACTTGCTCAAGTGAACAGGTTGAAATAACTCTTTCAAGATTTTCATTTAATTGCCTTCCCCAAATACCTCTAACCTCCCCAAAAAAAACAAGCAATTCTCTCGGAGTCATATTTTCGTAAAGCGGTCCGTTCTCGGGTAAATAACCCAATCGCTTGGCAATCTCCATTCTATCAGATTTTATATCAAATCCGGCTAATTTAGCCTTTCCCTCACTGGCAGATAAAAATCCACTCAATATTTTCATTGTAGTAGATTTACCAGCCCCATTTGGACCCAAGAAAGCAACTATCTGCCCCTGTGGAATGGAAAATGACACATCTCTAATTGCCACAAATGCACCATAAAATTTACTAAGACCTTCAGCTTCAATCATTATTTTTGAGCTGTTCTCCATGTAAACTTTACTCCTTTATTTTTATATACAATATTTATTTTTTCTGTTTATACAACTTTCATAAAATAGAGTTGAAAAATATTAAAATAATAAGTGATGTCAAGTTTCTATTGATCTAATCGTAACTGATTATCAGTAAACAGAATATAATTAGATGCTTTAAAACGATTTAATTGTGGAAATAATTATCCCAGACAACCATAAATCAATAAATGATTCATGGCTTAAGCCGATATTACTTAAGAATAAACTATTAAAACATTTTGACTTGACAATATCTATGAGGTTTTTATATTAAGAATGTCAAAAATACATCGGTTTAAGTTTCTTGTACTGATAAACAGCTTTGCATCCGGAGTACTGAGTGATAAAAAAAATTAAGTTAAACACTGGGGCAAATCCAGTGTTATTAATGTTATTTGTTGTAATTTTCGCATTGTCTTTTTCTTTGTCTGGAAATATCTATGCTGATAATTTAGGTGACAATATATCCTCATTAACAAAAAGCAACCTACATTTTACTCCTAATCATGGTCAATTTGAAGAGCAGATTAAATTCCGCTCAGAAACGCCCGGAGCAACTATCTGGTTCACTCAAAACGAAGTTTACTATCAACTTTCAAAGATTACAAATACTGAGCCGGAACCTAATATTTTAAATGAATTTGGAATTACTCCTAATCTATCAAAAAATAAGATTGAATTCCTTCTGATAAAATCATCTTTTATAAACAGTAATTCAAATCCGAAAATTTCCAGCTCTCAAATCACTTCTCATAATAGTAATTATTTCATTGGTAATAATCCTGCTAAATGGAAAACCGATATCCCTTCTTATAGGCAAATTACTTACCATGATATTTACGATGGCATTGATATAAAATTTTATGGCAACCCATCCAAAATGGAATATGATTTTGTGGTTTCTCCAGGAAGTAGCCCATCTCAGATAAAAATTCAATATGAAGGTGTAAACAATCTTACCTTATTACCTAATGGTAATCTTCAAATAGAAACTGACTTTGGTATTTTAACAGAAAACAAACCAATATCTTTTCAGGAAATCGACAACATTAAAATCCCAATCGAAGGTAATTTTGAAATATATGATAATAACAGTTTTGGATTTAAGTTTGAATCTGACTATGACCCCAATATACCTCTAATAATTGACCCCGTTTTAAATTACAGTACATTTTTTGGCGGCTCCGGTAATGATTTTGCACGTGATATGTGTATAGACAGCAATGGCTCTATCTATATTACCGGCTATACAACCTCTGCCGATTTTCCTGTACATTCTGCTTTTGACTACAATTATGATGGCGGTGGAACATCTGAATATGATGTAGTTGTATTTAAAATGTCAGCAACAGGAGATACATTATTTTATAGCACTTATTTTGGTGGTCACGAAGATAGTGAAATTGCTCTCAGTATTGATGTAGATATTTCAGGCAACATAATAATTACCGGCCAAACTAATTCCGATGATATGCCATTCCTGAATCCATTTCAATCAGCTCTATCCGGCAATTCTGATGCCTTTATAATGTCTCTTTCCGAAGCTGGCAATGATTTATTATACAGTACTTACTATGGTGGCTCATCTGATGATTATGGTTCATCTATTATTTTTGAATCAGGAAATATAGCTTACCTGGCTGGTACAACTACCTCTCCTGATTTACCTCTTAATGGAACACCTTTGAGTGGAAACATATCAGGTAGTGGTGATGCTTTTTTAGCAAAGTTTGATTTATCGTCTGGCGCTCTTTCTAATGCCACTTACTTGGGTGGTTCACAAACTGAATCTGCTCTATCTGTAAAAGTAGGCTCAGCTGGAAATATCTATGTCTCCGGTTACACTATATCTGAAGATTTTCCGATGGAAAACCCAATCTTTAATACTTATGCCGGTGGTGGCACATCTATTGGAGATGCATTCATTCTCATAATTGACAACACTTTAAGCAGCCTTAATTTCAGTACCTATTTAGGGGGAAGTGCTGATGAAGTTGCTATTGCCTTATCTCTTGATAATAATGATAGAATGTACATAACCGGTTTTACAACCTCCAATAATTTCCCTGTATATAATGCTTATGACCAGTATTATAATGATATCGCTGATGCTTTTATAACGTGTATAGAATCAAATGGTGATTCCTTAATATATAGTACATATCTTGGAGGTACCGAAGTCGATTTTGGCTCTGACCTTACCTGTGACGAGTTTGGCTATGTATTCATAACCGGCAATACTCAATCAACCAATTTCCCGGTTCTTAATGCTATCGATAATCATTATAACGGTAGCAATGATATCTTTGTAACTTCAATAAATTCTACAGGTGATTCACTACTCTACAGCACCTATTTCGGTGGTTCTCAATTTGAATCTGTTTACGGAATTGTAATTGATACTGGTAAAAATGTTACAATTACCGGATACACTAATTCTTCCAATTTCCCCATAATAAATGCCTACGATGACACCTATAACTCTGCCAATGATATTTTTATTGCCAGAATTGATTTCACCGAACCGATATGTATTGATTCTGATGGAGATGGTTTTGGCGACCCCGGTTATCCTCAAAATACTTGCCCTAATGATAATTGTCCTGATGTTTACAATATTACCCAATCAGACTATGACGATGACGGTTATGGCGATGCTTGTGACAATTGTGCTGTCTCATTTAATCCACTTCAATTGGATTCTGACTCCGATGGTATCGGTGATGCCTGTGATAACTGTACTGATACGGACAATGATGGCTATGGCAATCCCGGTTTCCCACCCAATACATGCCCAGAAGATAATTGCGCTACTGTTTACAATCCAACTCAAAAAGATTCTGATTATGATGGCTTCGGCGATGCTTGTGATAATTGTACTGATACGGATGGCGATGGTTTTGGTAATCCCGGATACCCTGAAAATACTTGTACCGAAGATAATTGCCAATTTATTTATAATCCATCTCAGCTTGATTCAGACGGAGATGGTGTTGGAGATATCTGTGATAACTGCCCTCAAGTAGCAAATCCAACTCAGGATAATTTTGACGGTGACGATTTTGGCGATATCTGCGATGACTGTACTGATAGCGACAACGATGGTTATGGAAACCCCGGATTTGGCAATACTACATGTACTGATGATAATTGCCCACTTTCTTACAATCCCGACCAAATTGACAGTGACGGCAATGGTATAGGTGATGCTTGTGATGTTGGGTGTTGTGTCCCTCCTTTAAGAGGAAATATCAATAGTGACCCCAATGATCAAATTACAATTGCTGATTTAACCTTTATTGCAGAATACCTTTTCGGAGGCGGAGAAACTCCTCCTTGCGGAGAAGAAAGCAATTTTAATGGCAGTACTAATAATTCTACTGACATAACTGATCTTACTGACTTGGTAGCATACCTATTTAATCAGGGTCCCCCGCCAGCTAATTGTCCATAATTTTTCAACAAACTCGCCTATTTTTACTTAATATTAAACGACTATATCCTCTCATTTTTTCCTTTAAAAAGTATGCAAAAAATGTCACACTTAATAAAATTTAAGAGCTTGAAAATATTCTGATTTATAAAAAATAAAAATCTCTGCTATTCTGAGGGTAGCCAATTTATTGCTCTGAGACAAAACCCAGACTATAATTTGAGCTATGAATAAGTAAAATTATTTCATGAAATCACCTTAAATTTTTCTCTTTATAAGGTCCATTACAAGTACGAAATTTTTCATTTTCAAACAAATAATTCTGTTCGATTTGCTAAAAATTTATTCTTTTCAGGAAATTTCTTTACCATCTAAAGAAACCCCGAAGAAAACCTGACAAGTTCAATCCTCAATAAATTTCAGAAAATCAACCACTTTTAACTCATCCAAAAATATTACCTATAAATTCTGATTTAAAATCAGAGATGAATTTACAAAGAAATAATTGCCAATTTCAATAGCAAAATTTGAAGTTTTATAATAAAATTTAAGGCAATTATTATGAAAAATCTCCTAATCACCACTTCTTTACTCTTCTTTTTGTGGAGTTTTTTATATTTAAATTTGAACAGAAAATCTTCTTTAATTTTCATTTTTGAGTAATTACTTTTCAACAAATAATTATAAAATAATGGTTCGTTTTAATTTGACTCGCTTGTGATAATATTCACTAAGCAAGCATAACATTATGCAGAGTTAATCTATCCCGTTATACATGTTAATGTTGTTTTAGTGGTTAGTTGTCCAGTTAGACATTGTGATTTTATTCACATAGTGTCTATTTTCGAGGTCTGTTTCAGGCTAATTTTTTAATAATTTTGGATTGTTTAAATTGTTTAT
Organism: Candidatus Zixiibacteriota bacterium; assembly: GCA_034659415.1. GTDB lineage: Bacteria > Zixibacteria > MSB-5A5 > GN15 > FEB-12 > QNAD01. The sequence goes on from JAYEHE010000311.1 coordinate 4,826, forward strand.
TTTAGCCCGCTTTTATTTTCTATATTTTATTATTAAACCGATCTACCTTGTTTAATATCAGCTGTTCTTTTAAAGTTTGCTTGATTTGAAATTACCTGTTTTATATTATTTATTTTATGATTTTGATCTAAATACAAGTAAAGCTGTATTCTTGTTTTAATGGCTCATTATTCCCGAATTTATAACTACTTATCATAGTATTTAAATTATTTTAAAAAAAGTGTTGACAAATAGCAGTTATTTATTATAATGTAGCTGTCTAGGGAAAATAGTTGTGTTATTACGCTTCTGTTTTGAGTCAACCGCACCTTTGTAATCTTATGATTACACTACATTTACCTCATTTTTTTGGTTTTACAAAGATTATAAACAAACCTAATGGCTTAGTTTATCTAACGCTTGGTTTTAATCTTCTATATAGATATTTTCCTCTCAATTACTATCGGAGTATTCCTTCTTCTTAAGGGTATTATTTCGAAGAGATATTTCGGTATTAGTTGACAGGCAACCGACGCCTGAATAGTAAAAGTTCGGTTACTAGAGATAATAGCAACTCAAAGTGGGTTGTAATATTATCTTAACGAAATGACCTTTAAGTTATTAAAGGAGCATACTAATGAAGCAAAAAAGAACCATATATTCTTTGTTGCTGACCTCCTTTATACTGGTGTTTGCGTTCTCATCCTTGAGTGCACAAACAGTTAGTTTTGGATCATTAAACGTTCTTCGTTGCCAGGAGAATACAGTAGATATTACTGTTGATGCTGGTGCCGACATCAGTGCTTTTGAAGTCGTCTTTGACGTAGTTTCCACTTCCGGTGGAGCTGGATTTAGTGCTGTTGACGTTAATTGGGATCCAGGTTTAACTGTCCTGACCAGCCGTATAATCGACCTTTCCGGGTTTGATACAATTACTGGTACAGGTACTATCCGCATCGCCGGTATGTTGATTGATAATGGTGATGCCTGTCTTACTGCTGGAGCTACAGTAGTCGGTCAGGTTATATTTACGACCAATAATGTATGTTCAGGAACTATAGATTTAGTTGGTGGAACATTTGCTTGTGGTGGAAGCAGTCCTGTAACCGCAACGACTCAATTTGTCGATTGTGGCGACAACTCTTTAATTGCAGCAAGTGTAACAGCTGGTACAATTTCTATCAGCAATACCATACCAACTATTGCTTCTGTCCCAGATGCCACTATTGAGTGGGGCGAGACCTATGTAGGTATTGCCACTGGTTCTGACGCTGACGAAGCAACCTGTGAAACCCTGGATTATGGCATTGTTTCTGGTCCTGTAGACATGACAATCAATTCAAGTGGAGTTATTACTTGGCCAACAGATGGTGCAGATGTTTGCACACATGTCGTAGAAGTTGAAGTTATTGATGCCTGTGGTGCCTCTGCCTCAACTACTTTCGAAATTTGTGTCCATAACTTTGCCCCAACTTTAGCAGCTGACGGCGAAGTCGAACCGATCGTTTGGAGTAACACTGCCAGTGGTACTGTTACCGGTATCGATCCTGACGGCGGCCCAACTGCATTACTTTATACCGTAGATAATTTCACAGGTCCTGGTTCGGTCAATATTGACCCTGCTACCGGTGCCTGGGACTGGGATACAATGGAAGATAACGGTTATCTTGGTTGCCATACTTTGACTATTAAAGTCACTGATGGTGCCAATGTTTGCGATCCTTGTTCTCCGTCCAACTCAGCTACTGTTGATGTTGAAATTTGTGTAATTCCGACCATTCGTGTCACGATTGAAAAAACTCATATGACCATACAGGGTCAATATGAAGAAGTAGGAATTTTCCTCGATAATACAATCGATCCGGCCAATGAAATGGGCGGTTTCAATTTCTTGATTCAATATGACGCCTCAGCTCTTGCTTTCGCCAGCGCAACCGCCGGTGCTATGCTTGATGAGTGTGGCTGGGAATATTTTACTTATCGTTATGGTGTCAATGGAAACTGCGGACCAGGCGCTTGTCCTTCAGGCGTACTCCGTTTAGTTGCTATTGCTGAATACAATAACGGTGAAAATCATCCTACATGTTTCCTCGGTACCAGTGATGAACTGGCTACCTTGAGTTTCTTTGTAACCGATGATCGTACATTGGAATGCCAGTATGTCCCGATTCGTTTCGTATGGTACGAATGTGGTGACAACGCTATTTCCTCACAAAGTGGTGATACTCTCTTTATCAGCCGCTATGTTTACGATTATATGGATTTCACTGGTGAAATAACCGGCACAGCCGATTATCCGACCTTCCAAGGTGCTCAGGATATTGACTGTTTTGTCGGCGATCCCGATAAAATTCCGCTTCGTTTAGTTGACTACTTTAACGGTGGTATTGATATTGCCTGTGCCGATTCAATCGACGCCCGTGGTGATATCAACTTAAACGAAATCGGCTACGAAATCGCTGATGCTGTTCTGTTCTCCAGATACTTTGTTTATGGCTTAAGCGTTTTTGAAGTCAATGTCGATGGTCAGATTGCTGCCTCCGATGTCAATGCTGATGGTATTACCCTCAGTGTTGCTGACTTGGTTTATCTGATTCGTGTCGTTGTTGGAGATGCTATGCCTTATCCAAAAGAACTCGCTCCTGTTGCAGCCACTTATAGCCATGCCCGTACCGGCGTGCTGAGCGTCAATAACGCTTCAGTCGGTGGTGCCTATGTGGTTATCGAGGGTAATTCTACCCCTGAACTTTTGGCTGAAAATATGGAAATGATGTATAATTTTGACGGTGTCAATACTCGTATTTTGGTTTATTCTCTCCAGAATAATAGCTTCTCAGGTAACTTCCTCAATGCCAACGGAAACGTTGTCTCCATTGAAATGGCTACCTATGAAGGTAACCCAATTGCGGCTAAAGAAATTCCGACAGAGTTTGCTTTGAGACAGAACTACCCGAACCCGTTCAACCCGAAAACCATTATGGCTTTTGATCTGCCGAAAGCTTCCGATGTAACTCTTAAGATTTACAACGTGAAGGGTCAGCAGGTTGCCAGTTTCGATAGCTTCCATGAAGCCGGAACTGTCACGATTGAATGGGATGCCTCTAATTTGGCATCTGGTATTTATTTCTACAAACTTAATGCCGGTAATTTCTCCGACACTAAGAAAATGGTACTACTTAAATAAAGTAGTTCAAACCAATCCGTAAGACCACTTAAGCCCCCGCCCCACAGCGGGGGCTTTCTTTATGTAAAAATAATTTTAAGATATACCCAATTATTAAGGAAACCGATTGACAAAGCTGATGATTTTTAATAAAATGATAAACTTCTAACTATATAGAAGATAATAAGGTAAATTACGTTCTTTAAAATATAAGGTTTTGGAGGGTTCCGGTGAAGGAATTTACTACAGAAAACATCAGAAACTTTTGTTTAGCCGGACAGCGTGGTTGTGGAAAAACCAGTTTTGCCGATGCTGTCGCTTTTAATACTGGCCAAAATAATAGAATTGGCCGGGTCGATGATGGGTCTTCCCTAATGGATTATACCGAGAGTGAGATTTCAAAAAATACTTCTATCTCGTCCAAACTATTAGCCGCGGAATGGAATAAAAATAAAATCAATCTTTTTGATTGTCCCGGACATTCCGATTTTATTGGTGAATTGTTAAGCTCAATGACTGTTGCCGAATCGGTCGGTATTCTCATAAGTGCCCCATCCGGAGTTGAAGTTGGTACTAATATTCAATGGAAATGGATTGATAAATTTAAATGCTCAAGATTCTTTTTTGTAAATAAAATTGAGGTAGAAAATGCCAATTGGAGAAACTGCCTTGAACAAATAAAAGAATCGTTTGGCAAACAAGCTGTTGCGGTTCAAATCCCAATGGGTGAAGCAGATTCATTCAAGGGTATAGTTGACTTGCTACACATGAAAGCATACGAATTTGATGCAAGTGGAAACCGAAAAGAAATTGAAATACCAGCTGATTTAAAAGAGGATGCTGAGGCTGAACGTGAAGCTTTAATCGAAGTTGCCGCAGAAGCTGATGATGCTTTGTTAGAAAAATTTTTCGAAGAAGGTACTCTTTCCGATGCTGACACAATCATTGGCTTAAAAAAAGGCATCAAAGAAGGGGTTATTTACCCTATTCTGTTTGGAAGTGCTACAAAAAATATGGGTATCAAAGTTGTTCTCGATTTTATTATCGAATATCTCCCCTCTCCTGTTGACAGATCTCCTGTAAAAGCTGTAAAAACAGATACTGAAGATATTGTTGACGTAAAAATTGATTCAAATGGTAAGGTTCTGACATATTTCTTCAAGACCGTTTCCGAAGGTCATTTGGGCGATATGTCATATTTCAAAGCCTACTCAGGAACTGTCAAATCAGGTAGTGATTTCAAAAACCAACAAACCAACAATTCTGAACGAGCCACTCAAATATATACTTTCCATGGGAAAAATAGAGAAGAAGTTTCTTCCGTCCCTGCAGGTGATATCGGTGTTCTTGTTAAACTTAAAGGAACTTTAGCCGGTCATTCTCTTGCTGATAGTTCCCTCGGGCTTTCCATACCAAAAACAGAATATCCAAATCCTGTTATGGATGTTGCGATCAAATCAAAATCAAAAGGTGATGAAGATAAAATCGGTACTGGATTGAACAAATTGATGACCGAAGACCCAACATTCAAATTCGTTTTAGACCCTGCTTTAAAACAACAGATTCTATACACTCAAGGTTCAACTCAAATTGAAGTTATTCAGGAAAAACTCAAAACTCGTTTTGGCGTGGAAGTTGAATTGGAAAAACCAAAAATTCCATACAGAGAAACTATTAAAGGTAAAGCTGAAAAACAATATCGACACAAGAAACAGTCAGGCGGCCGCGGTCAATTCGGTGATGTTCATCTTCGTATTGAACCCAACACAAGAGGTGGTGGATTTGAATTTGATGACAAAATCAAAGGCGGTGTCATTCCCAGCAAATATATACCTGCTGTTGAAAAAGGTGTTGTCGAATCAATGCAACATGGCGGTCTTGCCGGAGCACCAGTTGTTGATGTAAAAGTTGCTGTCTTTTTTGGTTCTTATCATGATGTTGACTCATCCGATATGGCTTTTAAAATTGCCGCTTCAGGTGCTTTCAAAGAAGGCTTTTTGGAATGCAAACCAATCCTGCTGGAACCTATCTTTGATGTAGAAATTACCGTACCTGACGACTTTACAGGTGATGTCATGGGTGACATATCATCTCGCAGAGGGAAAATTGGCGGTATGGACCCAGACGGTCGTAATCAGACAATTCGTGCTCAGGTACCTCAAGCAGAACTTTATCAATACTCCGTTGACCTTCGTTCAATGACTCAGGGTCAGGGAGTTTATTCTTTAGCTTTCTCTCATTATGAAGAAGTTCCTCATGATGCGGCTAAGAAAGTAATGGAAGAAGCTAAACGAGCTAAAGAAGAAGAAAAAGAGTAGCATCGCTACTTTATTGTGACATCGTCACTTTATGAGTAGCATCGCTACTTTATTGTGACATCGCTACTTTATTGTGACATCATCACTTTGATATAAATTAAAGGCGTTGCTATTTTCATAGTAACGCCTTTTTCGTTTTATATTTCTTCGGCAAGTTCTACTATCTTTTTATATG
>JAYEHE010000312.1:0-10445 GCA_034659415.1 Candidatus Zixiibacteriota bacterium
GCCATTTTCAGGATTGATGATGTAATAGATGTTATTATCAAGCCCCCTAAATGAAAGTGTAGGACCTCTTTGATCTCCTTCAGCAGTATGATTAAATACAACATCAAGAATAATTTCAATGTCAGCTTTGTGAAAAGCTTTTATCATATCTTTGAATTCTATTATTTGAGCACCTGAATTGCAGTTGGCTGAATAAGATGCCTTAGGTGCAAAAAAACTTAGTGAATGATATCCCCAAAAATTTAATAGTTTTTCTCCTGTAAGTGGATTTTTTCGAGCAGTATCAGTTTCAGAAAATTCATTTATTGGAAGAAGCTCAATAGCAGTTATGCCTAAATCTTTGAGGTAGGGAATTTTTTCAACCAATCCCTTAAAAGTTCCAGCGTTGTTAACTTTAGACGATGAGCTTTGTGTAAATCCTCGAGTATGGAGTTCGTAGATTATAGATTCTGAAAGAGGGATATTTAGTGGTTGGTCGAATTCCCAATCATATTCATCATCAATTATTAGTGATCTTTGTGTGGTTTTGTCACCCCACTTATCACCTGTGGTAAGTGCTTTAGCATAAGGGTCAATTAAGATTTTGGATGAGTCAAATCGGTGAATATTTTTGTTGTCATTTTGTTTTCGGTTAACCCTGTATCCATATTCAATATTTACAGGGATTCCTTTTATTAAAGCATGCCAAATATCACCTGTTCTGTTATAACGAAAATCGAATGGAAATTCTGCAATTGGATTGACCCCTCCTGAATCAAATAAGACTAAAGTAACATCAGTTGAATTTTTAGAAAATACTGCAAAATTTATTCCGCCTCTCATAAGAGTGGCTCCTAAAGGAAACGGATGTCCTCGAGAAATTCTAAAATCAGAATTAATAATATCTACTAAATCTGTTTTTTTGTTTAGACTTTTTTGTATTGGCATATAACCTAATATTTTGTTAGTTGTTAAATAATCTTTTTGGTCATTTTCTTTAATTCATTTTTAATCTCCAAGGCGTTTTTTTCGCTCCCAGGTTTTCCCGCTAAAGCAAACATTGCTTTTTTATATGATTCAACTCCGGGTTGAATAAAAGGATTATGCCCTGCTAAATACCCTGAAAGTGCAACAGATCGCTCCATTAAAAAGTAAAATTGACCAATATTAAAAGGATTTCTTCTTGGAATTTCAATAGTCATATTTGGTGTCCCACCATTGAAATGAGCGAAAGCAGGTCCATCTACCACCAGTTGATTAATGAAATTCATTGATAGATCATTTTCAGGCAAATAGTTTAACCCGTCGAGATTTTCTTGGTCATGTGGAATCTGAAGATAATTGTTACTTTCTTTTAATTTAATAAATGTTTCCAGAATGTTTCGTTCTCCGTCCTGTACCATCTGACCGTTAGCATGAAGTTTTTCCGAGTACATGGAAGGGGAGACCCACATGCCAAAACCATTATGTCCTTCACTTTCAGGGAAAATCTGTTCCATCCAACGTGTGAGTTGGTAAATAGAAGAAGAATTGGTTGCTACAACTTCAACCTTTTTGCCTTTTTGATAAGACAAATGCCTGATAGCGGCATGAATCATAGCAGGATTATTCCAGAAATCATCATTATCAGTGAGTTGTTTCATATGGCGGAAACCAGCTGTAAATTCATGAATATCTATTCCAGCAACTGCTAACCCAAAAAGACCAACATCGGACAATATCGAAAAACGACCGCCAATATTATTTGGCACTACAAAAGATTTATACCCTTTTTGTTCAACCAAACTTCGCAAAGCGCCTTTAGATTTATCAGTTGTAGCAATAATAAAATCTTTTGCAGTCTCACCATGTTTTTCTTCGAGTATCTTTCTCAGTAAACGAAAAGCGATAGCTGTTTCTGTTGTAGTACCAGACTTGGAAATAACATTGATTCCAATTTTTTTTCCATCTAAAACATCTAATGTGTCTTTAATGAAATCTGGATCAGTGTTTTGCCCGAGAAAATAAATTTCAGGCCTGTTATTTCGGCTACCTCTATGCAATTGATTACTGTGAGTATGCGTAAGAGCTTTAATTGTCGCCTCGATACCTAAATAAGACCCGCCAATTCCGAGTGATACAAAAGCATCTATGTTTGAGGCAAATTCATTTGCTGTATTAACAATTTCATCGAGATGTTTTTCGGTGATTTCCTCGGGAAGAGTCAACCAGCCAAGCATTGGAATATCATTATCTAAACAGTCACCTTTGCCATTTTTAAGCATCCGGTTTTTTTCAATGATAGTTGAAGATATTTGTTCAAGTTCATCCATTGAGATAAATGTTTTCTCTTCAATTGGATTAATAATATAGCTAATATCAATATTTATCTTATTGTCATTTATAAACGTCTCATCCGGATGGAAATTATTCTTTTTAGTTTTATCCGGACTTGAGTCTATATGGTTTTTAAGCATAACATTCATTCTTATTCTTCTCATCAATTTGAATGTTATTGCTTTTGTTAGCACTTCCAAAAAGTTGCATTTTTTGCTTGATGATTTCTTTTAAAGCGTCGCGAGTTGGTCCTAATATTTTACGTGGGTCAAAAAGTTCCGGTTGATTGGTTAGGGTTTCTCTTACCGATGCGGTAAATGCTAATCGCAAATCTGTATCAATGTTGATTTTGTTGATGCCATTTTTAATCGCTTGTTGATAAGCTTCGTCAGGAACGCCTTTAGCATCTGCTATAGTTCCGCCAAATTCTTTTAATTTGGAAATGAGATTTTGTGGGACACCACTGGCGCCGTGTAGTACGAGAGGGATATTCAGCATTTCTTTAATAACTTTGATACGTTCAAAATCCAATTTCGCTTTTTCTTTAAATTTGTAAGCACCGTGAGAAGTACCAACTGCAATAGCTAAAGCGTCACATCCTGATTCTTTAATGAAACGAAAAGCTTCATCTGGGTCAGTTAAAAAAGCATCTTTTGCATCAACTTTAATGTCATCTTCGATACCACCTAATCGCCCAAGTTCCGCCTCAACCGTAACATTGTATTTATGGGCATAATCAGAGACTTCTTTGGTTAATTTAATATTATCATCCAAAGAGTGATGAGAACCATCTATCATAACTGATGTGAATCCTGCTTGAATACAACTCACAACTTCATCAAAAGAAGTTCCATGGTCGAGATGCAATGCAACAGGGGTCCCTGTCTTATTTGCCATTGTTTTAACTAATTGGACTAAATTCTCAGCTCCGGCATAAGATACGCCACTGGATGAAACACCAAGAATTACTGGCGAATTCAATTCATTAGCAGATTCAATCACTGCTTGAACAAATTCAAGATTACTAACATTAAATTGCCCGATAGCATAATAGTTCTTATTTGCGTCAGCATAAACATCATTTAAATGTACGAAAGGCATAATTTTCTCCCTTGGGTTTGTTGATTAAGCACAAGTTGGTATGAGCCAACAAATTTGTGCTATTTATATTATTTTATAACTTTATCGGTTAATTTGATTTGTGCCTTAACATTGACCTAACTCCGAAATATATAAGATGACACGCATTTTGAGTTGTTATTAATAAATATGAAATTTTACCGATATAAATTAGCAGTATATAGGCTATTGAAGAATAGCATTAAAACGATAAAAATGTTTATGATGAATTTCGATTGACTTTCATGATATGCAATGACTTAACAAGAATTTTCAGCTTATGAAAAGGAGCAAAGATGCCTAAATCTTATGAAACTTTTAGAATTAGAGCAACTCTTCCTGATGAGTTACTTCCTCTGAACGAACTGGCTTATAATCTTTATTGGACTTGGAACCATAAAACAATAGAATTGTTTAGAAGGCTCGATAATGATTTGTGGAATGAAACAAAACATAATCCAGTTAAAATGTTAGGTTCTATTAAGCAGGAGAAATTGTCACAGGCTCTTCTTGATGAGGGGTTTGTGGACCAGATGCATAATGCTCATCAAAACATGAAAGAACATCTTAATAATAAGAGTTGGTTTGAGAGCAAATTCAAAAAATATGATTCTCCTCAAATTGCATACTTTTCAATGGAATTTGGGTTGACGGAATGTCTCCCAATTTACTCAGGCGGACTTGGTATTTTAGCAGGCGATCATTTAAAATCTGCGAGTGAGCTGGGGTTGCCTTTAGTCGGAGTTGGCTTATTGTACCAACAAGGGTATTTTCAACAGTATCTAAATTCAGATGGCTGGCAACAGGAGACTTACCCTGATAATGATTTCTATAATCTTCCTATTGAACCTGAACTGGACGAAAATAAAAATGTAATCAAAGTTGAAATTCCTTTCCCTGGACGTAATGTAACTGCTCAGGTATGGCGAGCTCAAGTAGGAAGAATACCTCTTTATCTTCTTGATACTAATATTCTTGAAAATGAAATTAGTGACCGCAAGATTACTAATCAATTATACGGTGGCAATAAAGAAAATCGAATTCAACAGGAAATGGTTTTAGGTATTGGTGGTATGATGGCTCTTAGGAAACTTGGGTTGCATCTTAGGGTTTGTCACATGAATGAAGGGCATGCCGCTTTTATGGCACTTGAAAGAATTAGACATCGCATGCAAAAAGATAATCTTTCTGTCGAAGAAGCTCTTGAAGTTGTTAAGGCAGGAACTTTCTTTACAACTCATACCCCAGTTCCTGCTGGTATAGATGAATTTGAACCTGAACTTGCGAATATATATATTGGCAATTATCTCCAAAAGCATAATATTGATATTGAAATGTTTATGTCACTTGGCAGGAAAGATTTTGATAATAAAAGTGATATGTTCAACATGGCTCTTTTAGCGTTGCGTACGACAGCTTCTGCCAATGGGGTTAGTAAGCTACATGGAGAGGTGTCTCGTAAAATGTGGCAATCAAATTGGCCCAATATTCCATTAGAGGAAATCCCAATTGGGTCAGTAACAAACGGAATTCATACTCTGTCGTGGACATCAAGTGAAATGACTGAGCTGTTAAGGCGTTACCTTGGTCCAAACTGGTTAAGAAAACCTGCAGATCAATCAATCTGGGAAAAGGTTGAAAAAATACCTGATGTTGAACTGTGGCGGGTACATGAAAGACGAAGAGAAAGACTTGTAGCTTTTTCACGCAACAAAATGGCACAACAATTAGAGAGGCGTGGAGCCAGTCCCAGGGAAATCAATCAGGCACATGAAATACTTAATCCTGAAGCATTGACTATTGGTTTTGCGAGGCGCTTTGCAACTTATAAAAGAGCAACTCTTCTTTTAAAAGATAAGGCTCGCTTAAAAAAACTCCTTAATAATATTGAACAACCAGTACAGTTTGTTTTTGCCGGTAAAGCTCATCCTGCAGATAAATACGGAAAAGAGCTTATAAAAGATATAATTCATTTTACAAGAGAAGAAAATATAAGAAACCACATTGTCTTCTTGGAAAACTATGATATTAATGTTGCTCGTTATTTAGTACAGGGTGTTGATGTTTGGATGAATACTCCACGGCGTCCGATGGAAGCAAGTGGAACAAGTGGAATGAAAGTTATTCCTAATGGCGGATTAAATCTTAGTATTCTCGATGGATGGTGGTGTGAGGGTTATGAAACTGATACCGGTTGGGCTATTGGAGCTGGAGAAGATTATGATGATGGTAATTATCAGGATGCAGTCGAAAGTAAGAATCTATACGATGTTTTAGAAAATGATCTTGTACCATTGTTTTATGATCGACAGGATGATAACCTTCCTCGGGGATGGATTTCAATGATGAAAAGCTCTATGAAAAAACTCGGTCCTAAATTCAGCACAAATAGAATGGTTAAAGAATATACCGAAAACTTCTATATGAAAGCTTTCAAAAACTGGAGAAGTCTCCTCGAAGATAACTTCTCAAAAACAAAATCATTGGTATTGTGGAAACAACATATTAGAGATCATTGGGATAAAGTTCGTATAAATAATTCTGAAATAAGTGGAAGCGGTGCTGAAGTTGGTGTGGCATTAAAAGTTAAAGCTGAGATTTATCTTGGAGAATTAAAACCCGATGATGTTGTTGTTCAAATATATAGCGGACCATTAGACGTTGATAGAAATATTGTTGAGAGTTCTTCAGAGAGCATGGTTTGTTTAGGTCCTTCTGAGAATGGAGCATACACATATGAGGGATTTATCCCTTGTGATGAGAGCGGTTTATTTGGTTATTCTGTAAGAATATTCCCATCTCATGCAGATATGGCTGATAATTTTCATCTCGAACTGATGCGATGGATTAACCATCCCGAATCAATTTCAAGTTCAGTAAATAAATCTAAGTTTGAATCAGTTTCAGTATAATTTACTTGTATGAAATTGAGTTGATTTGAAGCATAGCTAAAAAAGAGTAGTCATTTGCCTCTGATTATAAAATTGAGAGTAATGAGAGTAAAATGACTACTCATCAAAACTAATCAAACAAGAGTTTTTGCCTGTTGGAATTTAGATGATTTCTCAACAATGCAACCAAAATCTGTTAGATTTTGGCTATTCTCAGCAATATTTCTACGACATTGCCTTTATGTCAAATCTATTATGACCACAAAAAGTCTTAATAAGACTATTCCAGATAGGTTTTATTGAAAACTATTTGTGGGAAAATAATTAAAAATCTTATTGAATTACAACTTGAAATAAGTGTTTATATACTTTAATATAACAGCCAAATGATGCATTAGGGTAAATGATTTTTATTGAAAAATAACCCAAATGCAGACTCTTATTGGTAGAATAAAACAATATTTTTTTTGTGATGACTGAGTTATTATTGATAGATATAATTTATGGGAATGAATTAAATGGAATCTGTTAGAGAGATTATTTTTCAAAGTGAACCTCTTTTATTATTTCTTGTAATAGGAATAGGGTTTTTGCTTGGGCAAATAAAAATTAGAGGTTTTAAACTCGGAGTTTCCGGAGTTCTGTTTGTTGGCTTGATTTTTGGTGGATGGAATCCAGTTAACACAGAATCTTTTTCAATTGCTCATCAAGTTATGCAGGTTGGATTGATTCTTTTTGTATATACTGTTGGGCTTACAAGTGGTTCTGGATTCTTTGCTTCTTTAAAGAAAAAAGGAGTTAAGTTTAACGTAGCATTAGTTTGTTCTTTAGTAGGGGGAGGTATTGCTACTCTATTAATTGGAGTCTGGATGCAATTGCAGCCAGGTCAAATTGCTGGAATTTTTTGTGGTGGTCTAACTAATACTCCCGCTTTAGCCGCAGTTACAGAACTTTTGTCTAACAGCGGTATAGGTGATGCCCGTGATGCTGCTGTAGGATACTCCGTGGCTTATCCTTTCGGAATTATCGGTGGTTTGTTAGCTTTTCAATTATTTTATTGGCTATATAGTAAAGCTGTTGAGAAAGAAAAGATTGAAGGTTTAGAAACAGCAAAGTTAAAATTAAGTGTTTCAACCTCTGATTTTGAAATTACGAATCCTGCTATAATCGGTAAAGCTATAGGGGAACTTCGTGTTCAGGAAAAAACAGGTTTAATAATCTCTCGGTGTGAGCATAATGAAGTCATAACAATTCCCACAAAATATACAATATTACAACAAGGAGATATTGTTAGTACTGTTGGTCCGAAAATAAAAATTAGCGAAGCAGAGAGTTTTTTTGGGACAAAAACTTCAGTTCATATCGATGAAAAAAAATGTGAGATTACAATTCGAAGAATTCTTGTTTCCAATAAAAAACTGGCTGGAAAAACTATTCATGAATTAGAACTTGATCAATTATTTAATGCTCAAATTACTCGATTAAGGAGATCTGATATTGAACTTGTTCCTGACCATGAAACTACTATTGAAATTGGTGATAGGGTTCGGGTTGTTATGCCAATTGATAAATCTGCTGAAGTTGTCGAATTCTTTGGTGATTCAGAACGGTCAATTTCAGATTTGGATTACACCGCTTTAACTTTAGGTATTTCTTTTGGCGTGTTATTAGGTATGATTCCAATCCCAGTTCCGGGGGGTAATTTTGTGTCGCTTGGTTTTGCAGGAGGTCCTCTTGTCTCAGGTTTGATTCTTGGTAAACTTGGTCGTACAGGTAGATTAGTATGGTCATTACCTTCAGAATCTAACTTTGCTTTGCGTCATATAGGCTTATTATTTTTCTTGGCTGCTGTCGGAGTAATGGCAGGAGGAAGATTTTTTGACGCATTATCAAGTAATGGTTTACAATTATTAGGATTGGGCTTTATAACAACCTCTGTAACAACTCTTATGACGCTTTTTCTGTTACGTCATTTTGGAAAAGGAACAATTGTCGAAGCTGTTGGTGCTACAAGTGGGATGCAAACTCAACCTGCTACCTTAGCCAGAGCTTATGAGATGTCTCAGTCAGATGATACTTACGTCTCTTATGCTACAACGTATCCTGTAGCTATGGTAGGGAAAATTTTTATTGCTCAGTTATTAGTTATATTAAGTAATTTATTATTGAAGTGATGGCAATACTAATGAGTTTAATTGCAAAAATTAATCTCATTCAATACGGTTTTTTGGTGTCGAAATTGCGGATATCCCAAATCTTTTAAGGTTGACAGTTTTTATTAACTAATTTATTTTTGCCATGCTGTTTAGGTTGTAATTATTTAATTTTACTCGTTAGGAAGAAAATGTCTGATAATAATCTGGCATATGCTGGCATTGATATTGGCGGCACAAATATTAAATTTGGACTTTTCAATGCCAAAGGGCAAGTTCTCTATCGGGAACAAAAGCCAACTATGGCGGACAAAGGTCCCCAATCACTGATGCATCTTATTACTAATATCGGAGAAAGATTGATGTTGTATGCGGCTGAAGAGAATATTGATGTTCGATGGTTGGGAGTAGGAACAGCAGGCGCTATAGATTTTAAAAAGGGAAAGGTGATAGGTCCAAGTCCTAATATCCCCGGTTGGGAAGGAATGGAAATAGGACGTAATTTAAAAGAGCGGTTAAATATGCCGGTTTATGTCGATAACGATGTCAACTCAATGGCTTTGGCTGAACATCGCTTTGGAACCGCAATTGGTTATGATTCTGTGCTCTGTTTAACCCTGGGTACTGGAGTTGGTGGTGCAATAATTATTGACGGCAAAGTTTATAGAGGGGCAAATTCAACCGCAGGAGAATTAGGGCATATGTCAATTAAATTCGATGGTCCTCAATGTAAATGCGGAAATTATGGATGTCTTGAATCTTTTGTTGCTTCACATGTTATACTGAGTAGAGTAAAGAGCTTATTGGACAATGAGATGACGGCGTATTTTAAAGAGGTACTTGATGGAAATCCTGAAAATATTTCAATCAAAAAATTATTTAATGCATATAAAAGAGAAGATGAAGTTGCAGTTCAAGTATTAGATGAAACTGCTGGCTATGTCGGTACAGCTTTAGCCGGTTTAGTGAATCTTCTCAATCCGGAACTCGTAGTAATAGGTGGTGGCATTGCTGAAGGTAGTGAAAAGTTTATAGGGAAAGTTAAACAGGAAGTAAAAAAAAGGGCTTTTTCATCGGCAGTTGAAAATTTATTGATTTTAAAAGCATCACTTGGGAATGATGCAGGCTTTATTGGTGCTGGTTTGTTAGGTGAAACAGTATAGAATAATTTGGAAATAAGGATTAGTTATGGCAAAAGATGATAATATTAAAAAATCAGCTATTAGTTATCGCCTTGCAGGTGGATATGGAATGATATTTGCGATCTGTTTTCTTTTATATGGCGGTGTGAAAATAGTATTGGGAATACTTGATAGAAATTTAACCGATATAGCTAATCCAATCTTTTTTCTGATAGTTGGTCTGGTATTGATTTCATTTTCTATTGCTTATTATGAAAATAAAAAATGGGGTTGGTATGGATTGATTGGAATTAATTCATTTGTAATAATTTTTGGGTTATGGGGAATTTTCATGAATTCTCAGTATTTAGATATTATTTTACTGATTTTATCGGCTACAGTGCTATTTTTTCTTTTTATGCCAACAACAAAACAATATTTCCTAAAAAACAGATAACTTTTTCATTGACTTATTTAAAAATCTATATAATTTCCGATGAATATAAGTAAGAAGTTGGCGCCCTAGCTCAGTTGGTAGAGCAACGGACTGAAAATCCGTGTGTCCGCAGTTCAATTCTGCGGGGCGCCACTTTTTTTATGCCTCCAAATTCAAACAGATATTACTTGTCATAACCAGTTTGGTGAATTAAAATTAAATTGTTATGAACGAACCATCGAATCAATATGAAAAATGTATAGCTATAACTGGTGGAGCTGGCTTTATCGGTTCAAATTTAATCCTGTACCTAATAAGCAAATACCCTGAATATGAATTTGTAAATATAGATTGTTTAACTTATGCAGGTAATCTTTCAAATTTAAAATCTATTGAAAACAAAGAAAATTATCATTTTGAAAAAGTAGAT
>JAYEHE010000313.1:0-2414 GCA_034659415.1 Candidatus Zixiibacteriota bacterium
CTGAACAATATACTATATGATAATGCCTCTTTAAGAGCAATAATATTCCGATTAAGGGGTCTGCGACAAAAATATGGGTAAAGCTTGACGGAGGGGTTTTTTTGCCCTATAATCTGAATACTTAAAAGCAATCAGATTATAAAAAAGGGGGCCCCATGCCAAATCAAATCAACGAACTGGAATCAAAGAAAATAGCTTTGTATAGAAAAATCATGAAGTTAGGAGATTTCAGACGAGGGACAATTTCAATTAATTATCGAAAATGCGGTAAAAAAAATTGTGTCTGCGCCAAACCAGGTCATAAAGGACATGGACCACAGTATCTATGGAGCACTACGATTAAAGGAAAAAGTTATGCTAAAAATTTAAAGTTTGGCCCCCAACTTCAAAAATATATTACCGAGACTGACAATTACCGCATTTTTGTTGAACTTTGTGATAAAATTATAAACATAAACCAAAAAATATGTGACCTGCGTGGTGTATTTGAAATTAAGGATGAAAGCGAAGCCGCGGCGCTTAAAAAAAAATTGGAAAAGTACTTCAGGAAGAAACACAAAAAGAAGTAGATCGTATTATTGATATGTCTTTGCGAGATACAGTGTCTCTCGGTCATATCGATTTCGAATCAATCGAGTTTTATATACGTTCTTCCATGCATAGTCTTGGAGGTAAAATTCTCGAAGAGATACTCAATTCTGACAATGGGGGGTATCAAGGTAGAAATTTGGTGATTTGCGACAGTGAAGCTGAATTTAAAGAATACCGGGACAAAAAAGTACAGACGGTTTTGGGGAGTGTTTCCGTAAAACGCGCTTACTATTATGATAAAGAAAATAAAGCAGGGTATTGTCCGAAAGATCATGATCTGGATATTTTGGGTACTTCATTCAGTCCGGGATTAAGAAGAATCATGTCAAGAGTCGGGGCATACCGGCCATTTGGTCTTGGACATGATGATATTAAA
This sequence comes from Candidatus Zixiibacteriota bacterium, assembly GCA_034659415.1. Classification (GTDB taxonomy): domain Bacteria; phylum Zixibacteria; class MSB-5A5; order GN15; family FEB-12; genus QNAD01. The sequence goes on from JAYEHE010000313.1 coordinate 968, forward strand.
GAAATGGCCGGCATATCGGTAACCTCGAAAGAAATTGAGAGAATCGCCTGTCAGTCAGGTGCAGACGTAGACGCATTTTATACAAAAGAGTTACCTGACAATGTAATACCGTTCCCTTCTGCAGCAACAATGTATATTTGTATGGATGGCACCGGTGTTCCGGTTGTAAAAAGTGAAACTATTGGACGCAAAGGTAAACATGAAGACGGTGAGGCAAAAACAAGGGAAGCAAAGCTTGGATGTGTTTTTACACAAACAGGTTTTGATGAAGATGGCTACCCGGTAAGAGACGAAGCCTCTACCAGTTACGTTGGAGCAATAGAGAACTCAGAGGAATTTGGAAACAGAATTTACAAAGAGAGTAGAAGACGTGGCGTAGAAGAGACGAAAAAATTATGTGTAATAGGGGATGGTGCTCCATGGATATGGAATTTAGCAGATTTACACTTTCACGGCGCCACACAAATTATTGATCTTTTTCACGCCCGGGAGCATTGCTGGAAAATTGGCAAAGAGATTTTTAGCGCGGATAAAGAAAAGATGATGTTGTGGGTGAAAGATAGAATTAAAGAGCTGGATCAGGGGAAAATCGAAAAACTCATTACTGCTCTGGAAAGATTATCTCCGTCAACAGAGGTCGGGAAAGAAAGTGTAAAGAAAAAAATTAATTATTTTGATAAAAACAAAGAAAGGATGCGATATAAAAAATTCAGGGATCAGGGGCTGTTTGTAGGTTCAGGAGTTATCGAAGCAGGATGCCGAGCGGTGATTGGCCAGCGTTTAAAACAGTCTGGAATGCATTGGACGGTTAACCATGCAAATAACATAATTGCATTACGTTGCTGCATGTTAAGCAATCGTTGGGAGGATTTTTGGGAAAGCAGGGCAAGCGCACAACAGTACCCATAAATATGTCACACACCCCGACTGTTCTAAAGACTTGATTAAACAATTTTTTTCCGGCTATAATACATTTTGAATTTATTAAATCAAACAACTTGATTCTATATGACCCCATGGGAATTAAACAACGATTCTATCTGCTTCTATTTGCCATCCTTAATGTCTTTATTATTGGAACCGTCGGATATTATATCTTATTTTTCGGAAAACAGAGCATCCTCGACTGTGCCTTCATGACCGTCATCTCATTAACCACTGTGGGATATGGTGAAGTCCTGGAAGTCACGGGCAATCCCACCTCTCAAATTTTTACAATGATCCTTATTACATTTGGAATGGGGATCATCCTGTATGGGATCAGCACACTCACCGCCATATTGATTGAAAGGATAACCTTTACATTACAATGACCGCCCGAATGCTTAATCCGGATATCCGCATCATCTCCCGCATGACCGATCCAAAACTTGAACCAAAACTCAGAAAAGCCGGTGCTAACGGGGTGGTCTCCCCGAATTTTATCGGCGCACTTCGCATGGCATCA
>JAYEHE010000314.1:0-2414 GCA_034659415.1 Candidatus Zixiibacteriota bacterium
AAATTGTCATTAAAAGATTTACGAGGGATACTTTTGGTAAATAGAATATTTGTAAATCTTTTAATGACAATTTACTACGCTATGAAATGCGTCTTGACCGCCAACTTACTCGTGCCTATAACCTTCTGCTAAAATTGCAAAGACTTGAAAAATTTGAATTAGAAGATACTAACTCAGAAAAAAATAAATCGGGGAATCAAACCCATTTCCCTGTAAACGATTGACCCCCATAAAGAAAGAGCAAATAATGCCAATTCTCATTCAAAAAGGCAGTCCGCCTAAGGAGGACTGCCTTACTAAATATGAATAATAACTTACGCTACTTGCGAAGCAATAGACTAGCTATGCTAATACCATTTGGGGACGAATTTATGAGCATAGCTAAGCACACCATGAGCCGCTTCGCTCTGAACTCGCCTGAACTCCAGACGAACTTCCAACCCAATTTTAACTTCGTCAATATTACAATCTGTCATCTGTCCAAATACTTTGGTGCCATCTTCAAGTTCAACAATTGCTAAAGCATACGGTCCTTCATCACCCCATTGTGCCGGAGCAATACGAATCACAGTATAGGTAACGATTTTCCCTGTATCCGGAAGAACTACTGTTTCTTGTTCTTTGTCACCAGTTTCAGGATCAACCAAACGTTTTGGAAAATATACTTTACCGCTTTTTGTGAATTTTGATGCTTCACGACGGTAACGTTGTGGATATTCGCGCCAGTTACGGGAGCTAAACATAGTCATTACGCCACCTCCATGATATGAACAACCGATGATCCACCGGAACCACCCATATTCTGAGCCATACCGATTTTAGGTGAGTTTGGAATTTGACGTCCATTCTCTGCCTGGCCGGTTAATTGTTTATAGACTTCTGCAACCTGAGCAACCCCTGTTGCACCTACTGGATGACCTTTTGATTTCAGTCCACCGGATGGATTCATTGGGAACGAACCATCAAGAGCTGTCTCACCATTTAGAATTGCCGGACCGGCTTTACCCGGTTCAAATTTACCGATTGATTCTGCAATCATTATTTCAGCAATACTGAAACAGTCATGCACCTCGGCAAACTGCATATCATTGATAGTTTTGCCAGCCATCTTGAAAGCACTCTCGGCGGCAATTGTAGCCGCTTTGATTGTGGTCAAATCAGCTCTTTGAGCCAATTGAATAGTATCGGTGCCAGCTCCGGAACCAAGAATTTTTATATATGGTTTACCGGTAGCTTCAGCAACTTCTTTGGTACAAAGAATTGCCGCCGCCGCACCATCGGTAATAGGAGAACAATCTAAAATATGAAGCGGGTCAGCTACCATAACTGAATTGGCTACTTGGTCCATACTGACTTTGAATGGATACTGAGCAACCGGATTCATCGAACCATTATGATGATTCTTAACTGCAACAGCCGATAACATATCACGAGTCGTGCCATATTTAGCCATGTGAGCATTTGCCATTAATGCATACAAACCCGGGAAAGTAGCGCCATGGAAAACTTCGTATTCCTGATCAGCCGCCGCCGCTAAAGCCTGGGTGGCTTCTTCGCCGGAACAATCAGTCATTTTTTCAACTCCGGAAGCCAATACAATATCAGACATTCCGGAAGCTATTTCAATAAATGCCGCTCTGACAGCCATGCCACCAGAGGCACAAGCCGCTTCAACTCTCACTGCCGGAAGTCCGGACATACCCATATAATCGGTCAGAAGCGAGGCTAAGTGTTCCTGTCCAATAAACATCCCACCGGTCATACAACCAGTGTACATGCCATCAATATGATCAACACCGGCATTTTCTATAGCTTTTAATGCCGCATCAGTATGCAAATCACGAAGTGACTGTTGCCAGACCTCGCCCCATTTACTCATACCGATACCAACAATATAAACATCTCTCATAAGTGCCTCACCTCCTTAGTCATTCTTTTTGATTTTGTGACGGAACTTGGCGTAAGTTCCATAATCAATATAAGTTAAATTTTCTTTAAGAAGTTTGTGAGTTTGAACCGCCAAATCACGAACCTCTTTAATGCGATCAGTAACTTTCCAGATAAAAGCATCTGAACCAGCCCCTGAGCCATAAGAACATAGAAGAATCATATCGCCTGGCTGAGATACGTCTAAAGTCGCTGTTAGACCAATTGGCGATGCACCAGAATATGTATTTCCTAAAGTTGGAGACAACCAACCCGGATCAATTTGTTCCTGAGTGAAGCCAAGTTCTAAAGCAACTCTTTGAGGGAATTTACCATTTGGTTGATGGAAAATAGCATATTTAAAATCCGAAGGTTTCATTCCTGCTTTTTTAAGAATAGCATATTTTGCACATCCCACAGGAGCATCAACTGCTATTCTTAAAAAAGCAGGAATGAAACCTTCGGATTTTAAATATGCTATTTTCCAT
>JAYEHE010000315.1:0-2407 GCA_034659415.1 Candidatus Zixiibacteriota bacterium
TTAGCAGTTCCGCCTTCTTGGTAGAACCACTCCGCTTTACTTCGGGTTCTTCCCTACACCTGCTTCAATGAAAATGTTAGCAAAATTAAAAGTAATAAATTAACTTATTCGCATATTGTCAATCAAGCGAACTTTGTGGACTTTCACAGCCAGAGAACAGATTGTATTTTTTATAATTTTTTTAGATGGGTTCAGTGATTTTAAATCAGTAAATGCAATATAATCAATTTTCGCTGATTTACAGGTAGCATAAATCAATTCACGCATCTCTTTTTCAATTTTTACAGGTGAAACAATCCCAGCTTTAACCATCTCTTTAGCTGTTTCCAAAGCATAATACAAACATCTCGCTTCAGTTCTTTGAGCAGATGAAAAATATTTATTTCTCGATGACATCGCCAATCCATCTTTTTCTCTGACAGTTGGAGCAATTATAAATTTAATGGGATAATTTAGGTCTTCGACCATTTTCTTAAGAACAAACGCCTGCTGATAATCTTTCATGCCGAAAACCACAACATCCGGACGGGTGATATTAAATAGTTTTGCAACAATTGTAGTTACCCCCCTAAAATGAGCCGGCCGCGATTTACCTTCGAGCGTTTTAGTCAACTCTTCCACATTAACATAAGTTTGAAACTCATCGGGATAAATATCTGAAACTTTGGGAATAAAAACAATTTCAGACCCGGCGTTTTTTATTTTTTTAATATCTGCTTTTTCATCGCGTGGATATTTTGATAAATCTTCGTTCGGTGCAAATTGGGTTGGGTTAACAAAAATAGTTGTTATGACAATATCAGATTTTGTTAATGCTTTTTTAATCAGCGAAAGATGGCCGTCATGCAAAAAGCCCATTGTTGGAACGAGTCCGATTTTTTTCCCTTGAGTTGTAAGATTTCGGGAAATTTTCTGCATCTGTTTTATTGACCGGATCAGTTTCATATTTGTAATAAAACAAATCAAAAAAAACTGGCAAGGTAAAATTTATTTGAATATTCCAGATAGGCAAAACTTCCAATATCTGTTGATTGAATCCAATAAAAATTATCATTTTTTTATTTACCTATCAAATAAGACCTCCCAAAACATAATATAAGTTATTGCATTACAACATAATACGCAATCCCGACAACGCTCCGTTTACGGTCTAATCCTTGCACTTTATGAACCTGTTCAAACTGAAACGGGAGCAGAAATGAAATATTTTATTTTGACCTTTATATTTATTATGGCTTTGAGTGCAAACTTACTAAGTGAGGAATTATCTACAATTGAATTTGATTATTCAAAAACATCAATTGAAAATGATTTTTCCGAAATCCATTATGAAGGATTGAAAAATAATGTCATAATCAATAATATAACGCTTCCATATTATAATATATATATAGTTGGAGATAGAAATCTTAATAATAACGAAATTAAATATAACGTAACAAATAGCAAATTAGTTTTTCAGACTGATATATTTAGCCCGAAAGAATTACCTACTTCTGATAATAACAGTCGTACAAATAACATAATTTCAAATACAACACAAAACTCATACGGTTCTAAACCGTTTGAATATGTTGGGAAAATAACAATTGATAATTCAAAATATTACCAATTTATGGTTTTTCCTTTTACAGTAGATAGCAATGGGAATTGTTATTTTAATGAAAACATTAATATAACAAACGCAAATGAGCAACTATTCTCACATGAAATAAAAACATATTCTGAAATTTTTCCGTACAAAGAAAAGAATAATATTCAAAGAAGTTCTCTAAGTTCAGATGAAATTGAATATTTGATAATAACCTCGATTGATTTCATAGATGAAATGAATCTACTTGCAAAATATAAAAGTTCTACCGGTACAAAAACTCAAGTTGAAGATATAAATAAAATTCTTGAAAACAGCAATGGCATAGATAATGCGGAGAAGCTGAGAGAATATCTGAAAGAATTTTATAATAATAATGGTAAATTTGTATTATTAGCTGGCGATGAAACAATTATCCCAATCCGATATGCATACAATGTATCGGCTATTTTCCCCCCATCGCTTCAGTACCAACAAGTCTGCGATCTTTATTATGCTGACTTAACCGGCGACTGGGATTCTGACAACGATGGAGTCTGGGGTGAGGTTATTTATGATAACCCGGATATTGTACCGGAACTAAGAGTTGGAAGATTACCTTTTAATACAAAAATAGAATTTCAAAATTATATTGATAAACTTATTACTTATGAAACCAATCCGGGTAATGGGGATTATAGTTATTTATCGAACAGCTTTTTTATTTCTGCCGATCAGATGCGTGATTATGAAAATGGACAACATACTGCTATTGCTCAAGCATATCCGGAGAATTTTTATATTGATACGATAAATGGTGTTGAAGCAAGTACCGGA
>JAYEHE010000316.1:0-2405 GCA_034659415.1 Candidatus Zixiibacteriota bacterium
AAAAGCTTTCCGTATCCGTAACTTGTCCTTCCTGCCATTTTTGGGATTAAGGCCTCTAAGCAGTTTTCGGTATCGCTTTAATATTTCCTTTTTTTCTAATTCTTGAGTATCAGGATGCATTTCACCAGGAGAATAACCCACTTTTGTATGAGTTAACAAAGTTACACTAATTTTTGTTATCTCTTTGTCATTTAATTCGTGACAAGAAAAATATTCTAAAAAAAAAGTGTTATAATTATTACTAAAGTTTCGGACTTCGTACATTCCTGATACTTAAACGTTTATTTTTTTAATTTGGCGAAAATGATCAAGTTTAATGATATTAAATTACTGACATTCAGTCAATTTATAGAACCATTACATATTTTAATGATTTATGCAGCTTCCGATATTTCAGGCTTTTCGAAAATTAATCCGGTTTTATTAATAATCTGTACAACTTCCGGTTTTCGTAATAATCCTTCATAGAGTTCTATAAAATCCACACCGGCCAATTCGGCAAAAATTTGTAATAATTCTATAAAATAAGTACTAATATCAGCGAGTAAATTTTCTTTTATTGCTGCTTGTGACAACTGTCGAAATAGACCGCCTATGGTAATTCCGTAATGCGTCCGTTCATAATAGCTTAATAAAATATATCGTATCATAGAAAGCGTTGCATCTGCTATCTGTGCATCAAAATCTTGTGACTGACACTTGCTTAGTTGCAAGTATTGCTTGCATTCTTTAAAAAACACTTCTATTGTCCAACGTATTTTATAAATCTCCATTATCCGGGTAAAACTCATTTGCACCTCTGTCGTAACAAGCATTCGCCATTTACCATGTGTGCCAAATCTTATCAAAAATATTTTCACTCTAATACCTTGATATTCTGCTTGAAACTGCATGTATCTTGCTTTATATTTTCGACTGTTTTTTCCCTGTTTCCTGTTATAACGTGTTATTATCTCATTTGGATTTAAGAATTTATCTGTAGGTAAAACTTTATACTTTGCTGTTCCTATTTTTGCCATAGAAACCAATTCTATTGAGCAGCCTGTCGCTATTATTGCTTGTAATAATTTCTGACAAAAGAACCAGCTGTCAGTAAGAACATAATCAGGTATAAAGCCATGTCTTACAACTCGCTTAAGCATTTTTATCATATTGTCAATTTTATTACTGTTGGCTTCCTTCATACGTTTGTAACCTGATGAATTTCTATCCCGCTTCTTTTTGTACTGATTTTGATAGTCTTCTTTTTTTAAACCACAGTAGCGATAATTGGATTTTAATTCAAAATGCTCATTTGCAAGAAATTGCTCTTTCGCTTTTTGTAACTCTAATTCGATCTTTAGTTGCTCTATTCGCTTTTCTATTCGGGTAACTACATTTTGTTTTTGATATATATTTTTTTCATTTGTTTTGCCTCCTTTGGTTTGATATGTTTTTTCAACTTCTATCAACAATCTCTTTTTTACTATTTTCCTTTCTTCAAGCTCTTGTATATCTGTTTCTACTTTTTTTATTTTTTCTTTCTTTTTGGCCAATCGTTCTTCGGTTTTTTTTAACTCTCTGTTCCTTTTTTCTTTATGAAGAGAAAAGTCTAATGGAATAAAACTCATGCCGTCCCAAAAACCACATACCAATAGTTTGTAACCAAGTATATGTATATTGCTTGTATGGTCATGTATATAGCCTATTCCTTCAATAGTTTTTCCTGTTTTTTCAATAGCACTGTCATCAAATATTACAGCTTTTATTTGTTCAATTTCATTTTTCATTTTTAAGATTTCTTCATTACCCCGGTTTACAAGAACCTTGAAACGCTTTGCTAATAACAATAACAATAAACGCCAGGCAATCTTTTCATTATTTTTTACATCATAGTAAGCATCTTTCTTACCTGCATCTGCTTTATTCAGTCCGCTTTTAAACAAGGCAGCTACACTTGCTGCTCCCATAAAAGGCAAAATAAGCATAGCCATTGTAATTGTTGATACTAATATTCCGCTTCGTTTTATTAGGTCTGTTTCTTTGAATATTGACTTTGTATCAAATTTATCAATTACATCTGCTATACTTTGAGTTATTTGTTCAGGATTTTTTGAGACTTTTTCAATCTGTTCTATTTTTTTTGTATCTTTATTGCGTTGCATATTTCTGTAATTTCTGTTATTGTTTTTTTAACTACTTCAAAAATAGATAAATACAATGAAATATGCAACTTTTTTAACACTTTTTACTAACATTAAATTGTTGATTAATAGGTGTTTGTGAAATCCGAAACTTTAATTATTAATATCTGAAATATAACGTATTAAAACAATTGCGAAACATCAATTAATAATTAACAATTAATCATTAATAATTAATCCAATTCCCTCCGGCGATATTGTTATTTTTCGTTCTTTATATAA
>JAYEHE010000317.1:0-2397 GCA_034659415.1 Candidatus Zixiibacteriota bacterium
AACAAATGCCAAATCAGCGGCAACATATAAATCATTTAATAACCCTAATTTATCTATTAGGATAACCTTTTTGCCGGTTGATGATTCGCATAAATCAAAAGGAAGATTTTGTTCTTCTATTAAACTCATAATCTGTTCTGAGCGCTCAATATGCCGTGGAGCTAAAACCAGCTTAAAATTATCAGAATTAATTTTCTTAAATAATTCAAGCAGAATTTCTTCTTCACGCGGTCTCGTGGAACCAGCCACAAGCAAATAATCATTTTCATTAATGCCATAACGATGCCTGATTTCCTGACGTCGTCCTTCGGAACGGGGCAATAAAGGTGCATCAAATTTCATGTCGCCAATTATTTCCAATAAATTTTCCGGAAGATTAAAATTTTTAAAATGAGAAGCATCAGAATCAGATTTTACAAACAGTTTACTATATTTTGATAATGTAAGAGACATGGCTTTATTTATAAATTTATATTTCCCAAATGCTTTTGATGACATTCTTCCATTTATCAAAATTACCGGTATTTTTTTCGAAAACAGCCTGTGGAGAAAATTAAACCAAATCTCTGTTTCAGCAATCACCATCACACTCGGATTTATTTTTTCAACAACCTTTGAAACGGTAATCCCAGAATCAAGCGGTAAAAATGAAACGTCAACATTTTTTTTGAAAATATCTTTTGCTGTGGCATATCCGGCTTGGGTCATCACGGTCACATGAATTTTCAATTCCGGTTTTTTTGCTAATAGAAAATCAACAAGATAACTAATTACTTTTACTTCGCCTACCGAGGCGGCATGAATCCAGACATCAGCTTTCTGATAATCTCCCAATCCAAAACGATCTGACCATAAGATTGAACCGCTTTTAATTTTGAACCATGCATAAGGAGAGATAAATAATAAAATTATAAATGCAATAAATTTATAAAGCGTTAAAAAAATCATAAATATTCACTAATTAATTTTGCCGTTCTATCAGATGCACCTTTCCCGCCCAAGAGAGAAGGGATGCTAAACAGTCTGTTTTGAACCGAATCATAATAAGAATTATCCTGCCAATATTTCTCAAGTTCTGTGAAAATCTTTTCCGGAGTTGCATCGTTCTGAATAAGCTCAGGTACGACTATTTCATCCATAACCAAATTTGCCAAAGCAATTTTATCAAGTTTCACCAAATGGCGAGCAATATTATAGGTTATAAAACCGGTTTTGTAAATTACAACCATTGGACGACCGATAATTCCGACCTCTAAAGTAGCGGTGCCGGATGCAGAAATTACCAGAGAACTTTTAAATATTATCTCTCGCGTTTTATTATAAACGATAGAAATATCACTACCGTCATATTGACGTAAAATATTTTCATAGTCATATACTCCTTTTATTCCAGCCACAATCGCTCGGGTTCCGTATTTGGCATTGAACATTTTTGCCGCTTCCAATGAAGGGATTAACATTCGTTCAATCTCCTGCGGTCTTGAACCGGGGAGAAGAGCAATAGTATTTTTTCCATTCTCAACTGCTGGAGTCTTGGAGCTTATATAATTTTCTGAAATATCTTCAAGGAGATAATGCCCTACAAATTTTGAATTGACGCCTGAATGTTCATAAAATATTTCTTCAAATGGCAAAATAGGAAGCATTAAATCAATATTTTTTCTTATTTCTTTTATGCGTCTTTTTCCCCAAGCCCAAACCTGAGGCGAAATATAATAAATAATTGGAATCTGCAAATGTTTTATTTTTTTGGCTAATCTTAAATTGAAACCGGGGTAATCTACAAGCAGCACAACCGAAGGTTTTCTTTTTTCAATTTCTTTTATGCATCGGTTCATTAAATTTTTAAAAAAAGAATAATGTTTGACAACTTCCCAAAAACCAAGCACTGCTAATTTTGCTCCCGATGCAAACTGTTCCTGCCCCAATTTTTTTAAACGTTCACCACCCAAACCAAAATATTCGATATCAGGATGCAACGCTCCAAGAGCTTCGACTAATTTTGATGAAGCATTATCACCGGAAGGGTCTCCGGCAGATAAAAAAATTGATTTTTTGTTCATTTACCTTAATTCGGTTTGAAGCATTTTAGCCGATGATTCTTTTCCTATTCGTTCAACTTCCAATGCAATCCGAAGTGCTTCGGATGCTTCGTTAATTGTTACTGCTACCGGCTTATCATCTATAACAGCCTTCAAAAAAGTTGTCAGTTCATTACCAAGCATATCAACGCCGGTATCACTCTTTTTTTGATATGCGAGATTTTTCCCTGATTTCCCCAGAGGAAGAACCATCGCTCCTTCAGTTTTCTCGCCATCAGACAATTGATATATATCAGCTTGCTTTTTTGCTAAATCAAGAGAGAAGTATCCGGATTTTTGGAAAATACGAAGTTTC
>JAYEHE010000318.1:0-10370 GCA_034659415.1 Candidatus Zixiibacteriota bacterium
GGAAGCCTTAACAATGGGAGACAGAATTGCCTTATTGGATGAAGGAAAAATTATGCAGGTTGATACCCCACTAAATATTTATAATAAGCCATCTAATATTTTTGTTGCCCAGTTTATAGGCACTCCCAAAATAAATCTCATAGATAGTGTTGTCGAAGAATCAACCATGCCTCCTTTTAATATTGCTGTTCCTACAAATGTTAGAAGGGGTGGTTATAAGAAAATAACTATTGGAATCCGTCCTGACGCTATCAAACTTGACAGAGATGGGTATTATAGCGGAGTGGTGGTTTCCAGTGAATTTGTAGGCGATAGTTATATTGTTGTTTTACAATATAAACAGTATTATTTGACAGTGTCGCAGGTTGCGGATTATATAGCCGACGAAACTCCTGTTAATTTTTCCGTTAATGCCAATTCTATACTTTGTTTTGATCCACAGGACGGGTGTTTGATAGATTAGTATATTGCTGACGTTTTTTATAATAACCAAAAAATCGGTTCAAAAACTAAAAAAAATCAAAAAAATTGATAAATTCAGTAAAAATTCTCAATAAAATAGGCACATTAATTTATAGATTTTGTAACTAACGGTGAATAAGCAAGTTACGCCAGAAGTAAAACTCGTCGCCGGAGATTAATCTCTTGCAATTAATCTCATTTTAGCTATATTTGTTCACTTTTTGGTTTTTTCCCTGATGAAAATCGGGTAAAAATGTGAAATAACCTAGCGGGTGAGTATTGCCTGCTTTTAACTATTTTTTGGTTTTTTAAAATTATGTTTGATGCGTTAAGTGAAAAACTTGAACTGACCTTTAAAAAGCTTCGTGGTGCGGGAAGATTATCTGAGCGTAACATCAAAGATGCGATGCGTGAGGTTCGTCAGGCTCTGCTTGAAGCTGACGTCAATTATAAAGTTGCTCGTGATTTTGTTAAAGCAGTCGAAGCTAAATCTGTTGGAGCTGATGTTCTAAAATCAATTGAGCCGGGGCAACAGGTTATAAAAGTTGTTCATAATGAGCTTGTTGAATTGCTTGGTAAAAAAGTTATTGATCTTGCTCCGGTCGATAAAACACCTACCGTCTATATGATTTGTGGTTTACAAGGTTCCGGTAAAACTACTTTAACCGGTAAAATTGCTTTAATGAATAAACGTAAAAAGAAAAAACCACTTATGGTTGCGGCTGATATTTATCGTCCGGCTGCGGTTAAACAACTTAATGTTTTGGCTGATTCTATTGATGTTGAATTTTTTCATCTTGAAAATAAATCTCCTCAGGAAATTTGCCGTGAAGCTGTAAAATATGCTGAAAAGAATTTTATTGATTTGGTAATTCTTGATACTGCCGGCCGTCTGCATGTTGACGATAAACTTATGCAAGAACTGGAAGATATCAAGCAACACACTAAACCACATGAGATTCTTTTGGTAGCCGACTCTATGACAGGACAGGACGCCGTTAATGTTTCGCGAGAATTTCATGACCGTCTTAATATCACCGGAGTTGTTTTGTCCAAGCTCGATGGTGATGCTCGCGGTGGAGCGGCTTTGTCTATCAGGCAGGTTACGGGATGCCCTATCAAGCTTGCATCAATCGGTGAAAAATTATCAGAGCTTGAAGTTTTCCATCCAGACCGATTAGCCTCAAGGATACTTGGAATGGGAGATATCTTATCGCTGGTTGAAAAAGCCCAGGAAACCGTAGATATGGAAAAAGCTGAAAAGCTTCAGAAAAAGATAATGAAAGCTCAATTTGATTTTGAGGATTTTCTGGAGCAGATGCAACAAATAAGAAAAATGGGACCACTCGAAAATCTTATGGGAATGATTCCGGGGGCAGGGAAAGCGATGAAAGGTATTAAGGTTGAAGAAAAAGATGTCAGCAGGATGTTGGCGATTATTCAATCTATGACTGTCGAAGAACGCCGCAATCCGAAAGTGATTGACGGTTCAAGAAAAAAAAGAATTGCTGCTGGTTCCGGTAATTCTATTCAGGCAGTGAATCAATTATTAAAACAATTTTCACAAATGCAAAAAATGTTTAACAATATGAATAAAATGAATATGAAAGGCTTCCCCAAAGGGATGATGCCCTTCTAATCAATGTAAGGAGGAATTTTTTGGCGGTACACATTAGACTTCGTCGGATGGGGACAAAGAAACGACCCTTTTATAGGATCGTTGCGGCTGACTCCCGACGGGCACGTAATGGACGGTTCCTTGAAATTCTTGGTTTCTATGATCCTATCAAGAAACCGGCAGAAGTTAAAGTTCATACCGATAAACTCACTAAATGGCTCGATGATGGCGCTATTCCATCCGATACTGTTAACTCTTTGTTAACTCAGGTCGGATATAGCGAATTATACGAGAAAATAAAAAAAGGTGAGGATGTTTCCGGTGTTGAACTAAAAACCTCTATCAAAGAGCGTCCTAAAAAAACAAGGAAAATAAAAAAAGCTGCTTTGGTTGCGGCTGAAACAAAAGCTGCCGAAGAAAAGGCAGCTACTGAGGCAAAAGCTGCTAAAGAAAAAGCTGCTGCTGAGGCAAAAGTTGCTGAAGAAAAAGCTACTGCTGAGGCTAAGGCTAATGATTCTTCGGAAGCTACTGGTGAAAAAACTGAATAAGCTGTTAGAGCTACTTAACAGAATTTTATTATGTGATGGAATCACGATCACAAACAGAACAGAAAGGAAATTGTTATGAAAGACTTTATCGATTACATCTGCCGCGCTTTGGTTGATAATCCGGATGAGGTATCAGTTAAAGAAATTGAAGGTACACGTACTATTGTTTTTGAACTTCGCGTTGCTCAAGGAGACCTTGGGAAAGTTATCGGAAAAGCTGGACAAACCGCAAAATCTATCCGTACTCTTTTGGCGGCTGTTTCAGCTCGTCAGGGTAAAAGAGCGGTATTGGAAATTTTAGAAGACTAATTTTTCAGATATTGTGTTGACCGGCGATGTTATAACAGTTGGTAAAATCGGCCGTCCCAGAGGATTGAATGGTGAGTTATATATTTCACCTAATACTGATTTTTTGGAACGTTTTGAAAACCTGACAGAAATTCTTATTAATGAGAATCAAGGTTGGGAAATTATCAAAGTTATTTCATCTAAAATTATTAACGGTCGGCCAGTGTTAAAATTTAACCGGGTAGATAATCCTGAAGAGGCTGCCCGGTTAACAAATAAATTGATTGGCGTACCAAAAGAACAGGTATTTGATTTACCTGATGATACTTTTTACCTGTTTGATTTGGTCGGATGTGAAGTATATGATTTCGTTAGTAAAAAAAAATATGGGGAAATTATCGAAGTGGAACAGTACCCGGCTAATGATATTTATCAGGTGAAAAATTTAGAGGGCAAGATTATTCTTGTTCCTGCTGTTAAAAAATATATTAAAGAGGTTGATATAAACGATAAAAAGATTGTTATCGACCTGACCGGTTTGGAAGCGATTTTATGATCCGGTCAAACAAAGAAAATGAAAATTGAAATTATTACTCTTTTCCCTGATTTTTTTGAGCAGTCAATAAGACAGTCTCTTTTGGGAAAAGCTTTGGAAAAGAAGCTCTTTGACATTAAAATATTGAATTTGCGGGATTTTACAACTGATAAACATCTAACAGTTGATGATACCCCCTATGGCGGCGGCGGCGGTATGGTTCTAAAATTGGAACCGATTGATTTGTGCCTTCAGTCATTAGGTTATAAGCCTAAAATTGGAGACACTACCCCTGAACCGAATAAGAAAGAAAGAATCTTACTTACCTCGGCGGCTGGTAAAAAATTTGTACAGGACAAAGCAATTGAATTGTCGCTTTGTGAACGAATGACAATTATTTGTGGTCATTATCTGGGTATCGATGAAAGAATTTTAAAACTGTATGATATGGATGAATTATCAATTGGGGATTATATTCTTACCGGAGGCGAAGCGGCGGCTTTTGTGATTACTGAGGCGGTTGTAAGATTAATTCCAAAAGTTTTAGGAAATTTTGAGTCTGCTTTGGGTGATTCTTATATGAATCAGATGCTTGGCACTCCCTGTTATACCCGACCCGCAGATTATTTTGGTTTTAAAGTTCCGGATATGCTTATGTCCGGTGATCATGTTAAAATTAAAAAATTTAGGCGGTTTGAAGCTATTAAAAAATGTTTGAATAACCGTCCTGATCTTATAAATAAAGATGAGCTTACCAATAAAGAAATTGAGATGCTCAAAAATGATGGTTTTAAGATAGAAGATAAATGAAATGAAAGGATATAAACAATGAAAAGAATCACTCAAATTGAAAAGGAATACCTGAAGGAAAATATTCCTCCGTTTAAATCCGGAGATACTCTTAAGGTGCATGTGAAAATTAAAGAAGGCGATAAAGAACGTATTCAGATTTTTCAAGGTACCGTAATTGGGCGTCGCGGCGGCGGAACTGCCGAGACATTTACTGTAAGGAAGATTTCTGGTGGTATTGGTGTTGAAAGAATTTTTCCGCTTCATTCACCAAATGTTGATAAAATTGAATTGATTCGTTCCGGTAAAGTTAGGCGGAGTAAATTATATTATTTGCGCAACTTAACCGGTAAATCAGCTCGTATCAAAGAACAGATTACTGATTCATCTACCAAGAAAAAGGTTTCAAGTAGTAAAGCTAAACCACAAAAAGCCACCGAACCTACAGTAGTTGAAAAACCGGCTGATAATAATATAGAAAAATCTGAATAGTCATATTAAAATTATTTTGATTAAAAAACCTGCCTCGGCGGGTTTTTTTTCTGGTAAATTATAAATTTTATATGTCGATAAAAATTATATGGAATATGAATTGTACAACAATAAGAATTTCAAGCAATGTCCTAATTGTAAGAAATGGTTCAGTATTGATGATTTCGTTAATAATAATGAAATCCAACCTATTGGCATGAAATTAGATAATAATATGTTTGCTTTAAATCTTTATTTTTTCAACCATTATAATGATAAGTGCAAAACAACTTTTGCTATGCGAGTCGATGATTTCGAAGAATACATAGATGAAAAAATTCCCCATAAAATTTTAGCTAAAACCGATGAATGTTTGGAACATTGTACTAATTTAGAAGATTTAATGCCATGTAATAATGAATGTGCATTTGCTCCTTATCGAAGATATTTAATGAAGTTAATTGATAATAGAATTAAAGAAGCTATCCCAGCCAATATTGATTATTAATAATTTAATATAGAAAAAGTTGTATTTCCATACTTACGATTCTGCTTAACTTTAAACTGACCAAAATTTATTTTATCAGTTTCCGAACTATCCTGCTGGGTGAGGATTATTCCACCCTGCTTTAAAATATTATTTTCACCAATAATTTTTAATGTAGTGTCGATAATATTTTTATATTGAGGAGGTGCAATCATAATAATATCAAATTTTTTGTCTGCTTGAAATAGCATCGGAATTGCTTCAAAAACATCATCACACAAACAGTCTAATGTATTGTCAATTTCAAATTTAGTTGCCTGGTTGTTGATGCTCTTTGCTAACGCACGGTTTAGTTCTACGCCTGTTGCTGAAACAGCACCACGGGAAACAGCCTCAAAAAGATAAGAGCCGGTACCGGAAAACAGATCAAGGTAATACGCTTCCCTAATATATGGCATGAGAAAATCAAAGATAGATTTACGTAATCTTGTTAAAGGGGGGCGTGTGATACCCAAGTCAGGAGCTTCAATTTTTTTCCCTTTTAAGCTTCCTGATATTATTTGGAATTCAAATTTTTTATTTTTCATAGTAAATCACTCTGATTCAGATATATAAATACAATATATTTGTTAATTAAACCAGTTTAAACTGTCGATAAATATAAATAAGGTTTTAATTGAATTTATATTTAAGAATTATGATATTTAAGAAGGTCAATTATGAAAAATAAATTAGCGGACATATCAGATTTTAGTTATAACCAAATCGAAGAAATGTTAAGAAACAAAGGATGTCAGTTTATTTGTGGGGTTGACGAAGTTGGCCGCGGACCGCTTGCGGGTCCGGTTGTTGCCGCCGCTGTTATTCTTTCTGAAGACTTGGAACTGGATGGTCTTGATGATTCAAAAAAATTATCGCCTGTAAGACGAAATAAAATATTTGAACAAATAATTAATTCTGATACTAATTGTGCGATTGGAATTATTGATAATGAGTCGATTGATAAAATAAATATTCTCAAAGCATCGTTGATGGCTATGAGAAAAGCTGTAATGGATCTTAAGAACGCTCCTGATTTTGTTATTGTCGATGGTACTTTCCCTATTCCCAAATTAGACTATCCCCAATTTGCTGTTGTAAAAGGTGATTCAAGGTGCCGTTCAATTGCCGCCGCTTCGGTGGTTGCTAAAGTAACCCGTGATAGAATTATGGAAAAATACGATGCTATGTATCCCGGCTTCTCTTTTTCCAAACATAAAGGTTACCCTACTGCTGAACATATAGAAGAACTTCGCCGCGAAGGACCATGTGATATTCATCGTAAATCTTTCAAACCGGTAGCAGAGATTTTAAATCAATATGCCCTCTTTTAATCAGGATTCTAAAAATAACCGAATTAAAACCGGTCGTTCCTACGAAAAATTAGCTGCCAAGTTTTTTGAACAAAAAAAATTCACAATTATTGAAAGAAATTACCAAGCAGGTCATAAAGAAATTGACTTGATTGCTAAAAAAGAAAATTTGGTAATCTTTGTTGAAGTTAAATCAGCTATGAATTTGAAATTTGGACATCCGGTTGAAAGAGTTGATAAGAAAAAGATACACAACCTCTCTCAGGCGGCTTTAGATTATTTACAAAAAAATAATTTTACAAACTGTGATTTTCGCTTCGATGTAGTAACTTTTACAAACGGAGAATTAGAATATTTTCCCAACGCTTTTGAATTTACTGAAGATTAATTTTTTCGCTTAAAGAATCAACCTCTTTAATACCCTCAATTGCCAAAACTGAATCAGCAATTATATATAAAGAATCAACATACTTTTTTACCTGTGCCGTAAACGGATAATAATCTTCAGGCGTTTCCTCATATTCTTTTAAATATAACTCTATTTCTTTAATAGAAATATTTTTGGCTGTTAAAAGAGAATCCCTATATGATAAATATTTTTCAGGTTCATTTCTAAATTGTGCTGTGGCTATCCAGAGTTGAGCTGTAACCAGAGCATAATTATAAGTATTATGGGCAAACTCAGTCTTTTTATGTTTGTTGTACCATAATATAGATAAGATTACCAATATAATGACAACAAGTGGGGCTATTCTTTTAATCCAGATCAAAAAAACCTCAACTTTCAATTGCATCAAAGCGTAGAATTCTATAAACTATAAGCCACTTGAGAATAGGTCAAGATTTATTATGGAATTAAGATACCCGCTAAAAAGACGGAAATGCAAAACAGTTAAAATCGGCGATGTTATTATCGGCGGCGGTTTTCCAATTGCTATCCAATCTATGACAACTGCCGATACACGCGATGCGAACTCTACTATTGCCCAGATAAATCAGCTTTTTGATGCCGGATGTGAAATAGTTCGTATTTCTGTATTGAATCATGAAGCGGCAGAAAACCTTAAAAAAATCAGAGATAATGTCAAACAACCGATAGTGGCGGATATACATTTTCAATATAAGCTGGCTCTTAGGGCAATCGATGCTGGTTTTGATAAAATTAGAATCAATCCTGGTAATATCGGTGATGAGTGGAAAGTCCGCGAAGTTACCAAAGCGGCTAAAGATGCTGAAGTACCGATTAGAATTGGCGTTAATTCTGGTTCGCTTCCCGAAGATGTCTTAAAACAATACGGACATGATGACCCACGGGCGTTTGTCGAGGCGGCTATCAGAGAAATTCAGGTTCTTGAAGATATGAATTTTAATGATATTATTATCTCCGTTAAATCAAGCAGTACTAAAACTACTTTCTGGGCATATCATATGCTTGCTGAAAAATGTGATTACCCCCTGCATATTGGCATAACCGAATCCGGTACCCTTGATACTGGAACCGTGAAATCATCGGTCGGAATCGGGGCGATGCTTATGACTGGTATAGGCGATACGCTAAGAGTGTCATTGTCTGCTGACCCTATCCACGAAGTCAAAGTTGCTAAACAGATTTTGAAATCATGCGAATTGATGCAGGAGGGTGTCGAAGTTATTGCTTGTCCTACATGCGGACGATGTCTGATAGATATGATTTCTTTGGCTGAATCAATCGAAGCTAAAACCAGACATATTAAAACTTCTCTCAAAGTTGCTGTGATGGGTTGTGCGGTCAATGGACCAGGTGAGGCAAAAGCGGCTGATGTTGGTATAGCAGGAGGGGATGGGCAAGGGATGCTTATCAAAAAAGGGGAAATAGTTGCTCGTTTCAAAGAAGAGGAACTGGAAGAAAAATTATTATCTGAAATAGAATCAATGACTGGCGAAAAAATCGAGCATGCGAAACCTGATTGATTTAGAAAATCAGTAGCAAGAGTAGATACCGTCTTGAGCGTCAAGCGTAATTTGGTTTAAAGAGTTCTTTTTTTTAATGAGTCATTAAAGTTGTTTTATAATTCTGTAACATCTCTATATAAATCTTTTAAATGATTTGCTCTAAGTCTAAATTTGGTTCCATGGTTATGTCCAGTGCGTGCATCAAAATCGACTACGATATTACCTTCATCAATACTTTTAACAAATCTTTTTACATCAAGATTCTTTAACATATTAATTCTATTATAGTGATAAAATTCAACTCTATTATTATTAATGATATCTCTTTTAACTTCAGCTTCTACAAAAAAGCAGTTAAGTAATTTTGTGCCGGCTTTGTGAATTAAATCGTCGAAACCCCAATATGGCTGTGTCGATAATTCACCAAGACCAATTTTTTTGTCTACTTGATTCAACCAATCCTGATGTCGTTCGTTTACTTGTGAATAGTCAAAAGAAATTAAAATCTTTTTTTCTTTGTAATCAACTAAGGTTTTGAAACCTCTATCCGTACCTTTGCTACCAGGAATTGTTTGGCGAAAATTCATTTCTGTTGTAGGATACTTTTTCCCAGCTTCTTTGTGAGGCCAACCGTAATTAGGTAATAATAAGGAAGGGACAAAACCCATTGCTCTAGGAGATGGTTCCATATGAAAAAGTGTTACTAATGCACTAGTATTTTTCCTTTGTGTTTTTAATTCCCATTCCGCAGCGTTTGGCAATGGCAAATTATTTTCTTTTATGCCAAGTAAATCTTCTAGAGTATTTCCAATACCTCCAACATGGTTGTCCGACCGTTTGTTTTTAATCCAACCTTTATCACGAATTATCTTTAGTTGATTAATTAAAGATTCTTTAGTATAAGTCTTCATTGAAACAAACCTGGTTGTATAACATCTTTTTCTTTTTCTTCAATAATTGACTCACCATTTAATCTTTTAACTGCAAGATCACAATAATGCTCTGACAATTCAATACCAATAAAATCTCTTCCAAGTGATCGAGCAGATAAGGCAGTAGTTCCTGAACCCATAAAAGGGTCTAATACAGTTTGAGCATTCGTAGATGAAATTATTCTGTCAATTAAATCTTTAGGAAATGGAGCTGGGTGTGGATTTTTAAATTCTTGTCCAAACTCCCAAACATCACCATGAGAATTTGCACCTTTTGCTAATTTAAATTTAGGTTTAGTTATTAAATATATTACTTCATATGTTGGTAAATAATACCCTGGATTAAAATTTATTCCACCTTTTCGTTTCCAGATAATGATTTGTCTAACAGGGAAGCCATCAACTATATCTTGTCTATCCTGCAAAAGCCCTCTTTGAACTCGCCACTTATGGTTATAAAAAATTGCACCATTGTCTGGAATGATCCTTAACATTTCTGATAGGCAATTTCGTTGCCAGTCAACATATTCATCATGTGGCATACTGTCATTATGATTTGCATATCCTTTAAGTAGTGCTGCATTAGACCATTTTCCACCTCTTCCATCTTTCATACCATTACCAGAGGAGTTCTTTAAATTATAAGGTGGTGAAGTTACTATTAAATCTATACTGTTATCAGGAATTCTATTCATTACTTCCAAGCAGTCGCCATGTATGATTTTATTCAAATAATTGTTGGGGAATTTCAATCTTTTGCTATTTTTTAATTTTATCTTTGACATCTTATTTCCTTAAAAAATAATTAACTTCAATCACTTAATAAAGGTTTTCTTATAGATTCAATTATAATGTAATACTAAAAAAGACAATTTCATAACAATTAATTCTTTCATATGATGAGAATCAATAAAATGTGATATCAGCAAAAGTAGATCAGGAGGCGTGTCCTCCTG